>CAZBDD010000065.1:0-7387 GCA_964490475.1 uncultured Desulfovibrionaceae bacterium | reverse complement strand
AACAAGACTATGAATTGCTTAGCTTCGTTAATAAAATCCTTATAATGGAAGAAGAGGCGCATAAAAGTGAGGAAATGCTTAATGTTAATTTGCATCCTCATGGCATAAAAACCCTTGCTCTTTCTCGGGAAATGCTCGTGGCTAACGCCATGATTCGCCTTTTAGGCTCTACTGAAGGGCGCGATAGCTCCTACCGCTTACAAGCTTTACAAACTCTTTATGATGAAGTGCTCAATAGTGCGCAAACAAGCTTTCGACGTAACACAGCTCGCGTGCTTGTGGAAATTATGAAGGCTCTTGTGCAAGCCCATGGCGACATTCAAAAGCAATTATTTTTAGCCAGTGACTTTCGTCAAGCTGCTCAAGGTAAACCCTTGGCTGTACGCAAGTTTCTAAAAGAATACGGCCTTGTGGAGATGCCAGAAGATTGGAGTCAGCTAGCCTTTGACCACCATGTACACGATGCCAATACTAAGGGGCGCAAAAGTGCTACGCATTTACTTATGGATGCATGGCTCAAGGGCATACGCTACATCACGGTTATTTATTATAATTATATTAATGAGGACACTGCAGCAGAGCTAGTGCATGCTGCTGCCATTATTGGCATACACTTACGCATAGGCATAGAATATTCTTTACCTTTTGGTGACAAACACATTCAATTTGTTTGGGCACCACGCCATGCCACTAATCCGGAAAAGTTTTTAGAATTTTTAGCAGAAGCCCCTATGCAACATCTTATGAGTCTTGGCAAACAAGCCTCAGCTTGGCGGCAACGCACGGTTTTTGCCTTACTAAGGGCTTGGAATACCACCCATATGCCAAAAGTTGCTTCCGATGTGGGTCTAAAAGCAGAAGATTTTCCTCCACTGCATGAAGAAGATTTTCAAAAGTTTGTGGCCGCGGGGCAAGCTTCACGCTCGCATTTGGTAGACTTCATCTATTTTAACACCTTACCCATTTTAGAAAAACGTGCCACTGCGCTAATAGATGAAGCAAAAAACTTGGCGCAAGACCAACAAGACGCCCTTCAAATATTACAAAAACAGCATGACCTTATTAGCAATTTCACCCAAGGATATGTTTTTGATAATTATGTGGCTCGTCATGCCAATATGGAGTTAGAATCTGAATTTTTACATGAGGAAAGCGCGCAACTGCCACAAATTATGCGCTTAACCCCTCTTTCGCTTTTAGATTGGCTCACCTCTTTCCAAGCCAGTAGCTTTATTATCTTAAACTTAGCTGGCCTTACAGCAGAAGATGTGCTCACCCTGCTTTGGCAATGTCAGGGACTTATTACTCATTTAGAATTGTATAATTCGCGCGAATGGAATGAAGATAATTTTGCGCATATTCAAGAAATTAGTCAATTGCAACAAGCGCTCAATTCTGGCTCTGTACCGCGTATGAAAGCATTGATTTTACAAATGCTCAAACAGCGCGAAGCCATGGACGAAACGGTTTTGCCTGATGATGCCCTGCATAAAAGACGCAAAGAAGTTTTACAGGAAATTTTGAATAATATTACAACATTACGAAATTTTTATTCTTCTTCAAAACTACGCTCACGCATGGGCACAAACACCACAGATCGCCTTAACACTCATAACTGTATGGGCATTGTTTTTCCGGAAACTTTGCCAAGATGCGCGCAAAAGGCTTTGGAAAAACAAGATAAAAGCATGGAAATCCCCTTTAATCTTTCCATTAGCTACTTGGTAAGTTATACACCCTTGGTACACAGACCGCAAAAAAGCGCCTTGTTACGCATTATTCGTGCTTTGCCATTTTGCTCGCATTATGGCTTATTGTTAAAAAAAGAATGGCGCACCAATTCCTCCACAGCCACATATGGCGTACAAAGCAATATGCGGCTTTTGCACGTACCACGACGCCACGATTCTATTATAAAAAAAGAAAAAGAAGTGCCGCAGATGCGCTATTTAAATACGCGCTTAAAAAACTGTTTAAAGGTAATTCTTGGCCTTATTCCTGCCGCGGTGGCCTTTCACTATACACAAACATGGTGGGTGCTGGCATGGTTTGGCCCTATTATTTGGTTTGCCATTACCGGCGTGCGCAATATCATTCAAGCTGTGGTAGCCGGCACAGGCTTTTATCGTTATTCCTTATTGCGCTGGAAAGACCATGTGAGTTGGTCGCGTCTTTCTGATTCGCTTATGTACACGGGTTTTTCCGTGCCCATATTAGAATTGGGTGTGCGTATTTTTCTTTTACAAGACACTTTAGATATGACAGTCACAAGCAACCCCATTGTTGTGTATACAGTCATGTCTGTCATCAATGGTCTCTATATTTCTTGGCACAATCTATTACGTGGTTTCCCCAAAGAAGCCGTTATTGGTAACTTATTTCGTTCGGTATTAGCCATTCCAGTGGCTTTGGTCTTCAGCGAAGTGTATGAAGACATCTTACGCTACGTGTTAGAAATACCTAACCCCGATGCTTTATTAGAAAACACCTCGGCCATTGTTTCCAAGCTTTCTTCTGATACAGTGGCGGCTCTTATCGAAGGCTATGCCGACCAAAAAAACTTTTTGCGCCTGCGCAATTGGGACTATAACAGCAAATTACAAGGTACTTTTAATACCTATGTACGCACAGACCTCGCCTTCCCTCAAGAAGATATTAATGAGTTATTAACGCATCCGCGTACACTATTACAAAGATTAAAAGAAAAAGATCCGATCCTTAAAGAAGAAATCATTATTAATGCTTTGGACTTTATGTATTTTTGGTATTACAGACCGCGTTCACAGCAGGTCTGCATGCGACTTTTACGCAAAATGACTCCGGAAGAACGCAAGGCTTTTGCTTTATTCCAACTTGTGCTCACCAGAGAAAGAGAAGTCAGTCAAGTTTTTGTAGATGGCCTTGTGGGGCGTAACTTTGGCCCATCTTTAGCCTTTTATTTAGAAAAGCATAAAAGCTATGTGGCACGTATTCAAGCTTTATGTGATATGGATGAACACCATGAAAAAAAGCGGTAAAAGCTTAAGAGAAGGCTTTACCACAGGCACGGCGGCCACGGCGGCCGCCATGGCCGCCTTAGAAAGAGTGCTCAGTAAAGTTAAACAAGGGAAAAGTATGCTCACCCCTTTGCCCCCCAGCGAGGCTGAGCCTTTGCCTACCCCCGAACGCACAACCTTTCTTTCCATTACTCTTGGTGGCATTAAAAGAAACCATAGTTCTAGCGCCACAGCTTTTGTTATTAAAGATGCCGGAGATGACCCTGATGTAACACATAAAGCAGCCATCTATGCCACGGTAAATATAAATACTCGCCCTCAAGAGTACAATGTGCAACTTTTTGGTGGGGAAGGGGTAGGGCGCATTACCCTGCCAGGGCTCCCCTTACCCGTAGGTATGCCAGCCATTAATCCGGCGCCGCGGCGGCAAATAGCTTTAGGCTTGCACATTATTGCACAAAAATATAATTATACAGGGAGTATAGACGTACACATTTCGGTACCGGGCGGCGCAGAACTAGCAAAAAACACCTTCAATCCCCGCTTAGGCATTGAAGGCGGCATTTCTATTTTAGGCACACAAGGCATTGTGAAGCCTTACAGCCATAAGGCATGGAAAGCCACTATTTTGCAGAGTTTACATATAGCTGCCGCCACCAAGTGTACTACCCTTTGTCTTGCCACAGGGCGCAGATCTGAGAAATTATTATTGGAAACCTACCCCCATGTATTGCCACAATGGGCCATACAAGCAGCAGATTTTGCCGAATTTTCCTTATCAGAAGCCGGAAAATACGCTTTTGAACATATAGTGTGGGGGTGTTTTTTTGGAAAGCTTGTGAAATTAGCACAAGGTCACAGGTACACACATGCGCGCTCTGCTGAACTAGATTTTCCCCTACTACGACAGTGGTGTGCCAAAAAGGGAGCTGATATTCCGCAGATTAGCCAATGTGTCACCGCCAATCATGCTTTGGAGTATATTTTAGAGCAAGAACAATGGCCAATCATATTGCATAGCTTGACAAAAAAAGCTGCCACGGTAGCCAGCAAATTTGCTCAACGTCCCGTGACAGTGCATTTATTTCATTTAGATGGACGTCCATTGGCATGCGTTCCTGCACACTCTACATCAGCATCTACTATTCTATAAAGTCTTTTTTAGAAGAGAGTTTTCAATATATGTATTTTCACATCCTCTTCCCTAAAAAGCCTATTATTCTTCAGGCATTGCTTCAATGGCATCCATAATGGTTTTAGTACTATTTTTCCTGCAATAATCGCCCATATGTGTGGCTAATTTTTTGATCCACTCGTCGTCCATTTCAGTATTATCACTCTGAGCGCTCATAAAGCCATCAAGCCAGAAAACAAAGTATGCTTTCACAACATTGTCGCCACGCATAAATTCAGCGCATGATACCTTTGCCATATCTTTTGCTGAGGCAACACCGCTCATAGCCATAAAACAAGTAAACAAAGTAGCAATAAAAATTTTCTTCATAAGAAAGTCTCCTTTTTTTTCTTGCGCATATACGTTAAAGAAAACGCTGTCAAATAAAAACATGAGAGTAACCACATGCAAAAAAAAACTCCCTGCCCTGTTCATGTATTGCCTTGGTACCATCAAGAATTTTGTGCCAAGCAAAAAAAACTTCTGCAACATGCTGATATCATAGTTGGAGGAAAGCAGATTCTCTCAGAAATGCAAAAAAAACTTGTGTTCGAAAACTATGTGCAAGAACAAGTAATTTGGCATACACTCAAAAACCCTCTGGAGCTGAGTTTAAACTATATAGCCACAAGTCATGCACAAGGCCAAAAGATTGTAGTTGTCGCTCACGGTGATCCCTTATATTTTGGCATTGGCGCTTCCCTCATACAACGTTTAGGGCATGAACATGTTCATGTGCACGCAGGTATAAGCATGCTACAGCGAATTTGCGCCTTGGCAGGTCAGGCATGGCAAGAGGTTGTAAGCGTATCTTTGCATGGGCGCGGGCCACAAGCTTGGAGCACTTTTTTTCAAGCCATCATAACAAAAAAACCTATCTGTGTGCTTACCGATGCCCACAGCACCCCTGCCCTACTGGCGAAAAGACTTCTTGAGCGTGGCGCGCATTCTCTACGTGTCCATGTGGTAGAACGATGGGGGGAGCCACAGCAAAAATACACGCAACTATCTTTAGATGAGGCTATCACCTATACTGCTATGCTTCCTTGTACGGTACTCCTTGTACCTTGCGCCTCTACCCAAAGTCATGAGATTCACCTTGGGCTAGATGACACGCTTTTACAAAAAGAGCGTAACCTCATAACAAAACCTTTGGTGCGCGCCGCAATTTTATCTTTATTGCGTATTGAAAAGGAACATACCCTATGGGATGTAGGAGCAGGGTCCGGCGCTGTAGCCTTAGAAGCCACAAGATTAGCAAAACACGTCATAGCCATAGAACAACACCCCAGCCGCATACAAGACATACGGGAAAATCGACGCCGCTTTGGCGCCCTAAACCTAGATATTATACAAGGTACTGCGCCGGCTTGTTTAGAGCCACTACTTTTTACAGCACAACCACAAAGTATTTTTGTGGGTGGTGGCCTTGGCTATTCTCACGCTGAGCCCTTATTAGATGCCCTCACTGCTGCATTAAGTCCCTGCGGGCGCATTGTTATGAGTGCTGTATTGCTAGGTACTGTGCATGCCATACAAGAATATTTTCACCAAAAAAACTGGCCGTTACAATGTCTACAAATGCAAGTAAACAGCACAGCTCCTTTGGGGAAAGAGGAACATAGTGATGTACGCTTGGTACCACAAAACCCCGTTTTTTTACTGTGCACACAAAAACCCTGTCTGCCTCAATCTTTGTCAATAAAGTGACAACAGCCAGCTGCTTTAAAATTCATATATTAAAACAAACAATTGCATAGTTGGCAAAGTCTTTGCAAAAGCTGAATCTACAGAATTCATCTTTTGACATATGAGGACTTGCCATGCATACACTATCATCAAAAGAAAAGCTTTATTCGTACCTAGGCCAGACCCTATACTATACGGGTTATGTGGGCGCAGGCATCACTTTAGCTATTTTTCTTGTGGGCTTTGTTCCACAAATGGAAGGGCCCGAAGTGCGCCGACTTATATCTAAAGATGTCAGGGAGATGCGCCCAGAGGACTACCCACGCCCCATTGTTGCCAATGGGAATTGGTCTGTACGTAGTGAAGTTAGCAAAAGAATTCGCCAATTCAAAACCGAACCTACTACGCAAAAAAATAGCGCAGACACTTGGTTGCAATTTCATCCGCAAGGTATTTCTCTAAATACTGCTGGTGGCGTAAGTTTACAAAAAGCCGTAACTTCTCTTGCCTTGGTATTAGCCTATGATAATCAAAGCATGCTGGCAAATATGCCGCACCGCAATACCGCAACGCAACCGGGCTTGCTAAGCGTACAACTGCCACAAAACGGTGAAGCCTTAAATCAACACGGAAAACCTTTACGATGGACACAAATATCTAAAAAAACAGAAGAAATCAGCTTTGATGCCATGTGTAACCTAGCACCGCTTTCCATTGACGCTTTGCAATCTGCCTTGCAGGCTAAAGCATATCGTAATTACGGAATTCCACGCGGAGGCGGTTCTGTACTAGAAAGAGCTGGGCGTTATAAAGAAATAATTGCCAAGGCATCTCAACAGTTTGGCATACGCGAATCTCTTATTTACGCTATCATTCAAACAGAAAGCAATTTTTACCCCCATGTTACAAGCCCTGCAAGAGCCATGGGCCTTATGCAGCTTTTACCGGGCACCGCCAATACCATGCATAAATATGTTTACGGACGTGCTGCTCAATTAAGCTTTGACCAAATAACTAACCCAGAAATGAACATTACCCTAGGTGTGGCCTTTGTTAAGCTGATGATGACTAATTATTTTAGCGCCATTACGGATGTAAAAACCCGTGAATACTGCACCATCGCGTCCTACAACATGGGGCCTGGGCGCTTATTCCCCTTCTTTGGTAGCTCTAAAGCCGAAGCCATTGCCAATATTAATGCCATGACTCCCCATGACGTATTTGAACGCTTGGTCACAGGCTTGCCCTATAGAGAAACCAGAGCCTATTTAAGTCATGTAAATGCAAGAGATCATCAATTTAGTAATTTTTAAAGAAGTATTGACTTAGTATTTTTTGAGGGGGAAAGGAGCCTTTTGCTAGCGCCAAAAAGTGCCCCTTTCCCCCTCAAACTCCCCCTATCTCCTCAAAACGCGCCTGTCACTACTACTTTTTATATTGACCTTTGGACACGCATAAGGCAAAAATTTTTGCATCTAAAAAATATCTTCGCTTGCCAAAGGAAACACTATGCTCACACATTTTACTC
>CAZBDD010000064.1:0-7475 GCA_964490475.1 uncultured Desulfovibrionaceae bacterium | reverse complement strand
TTTTCTCTCACTCTTGAAAAAGGCTTACATCTTTTAGAAGAAGAATTAGAACGCCTTTGTGCCTGCAAAGAAAATTGTGTACCCGGCGATTTATGCTTTAAATTATACGACACCTACGGTTTCCCCTTAGATATTGTCAATGATATTGCAGAAAAACGCCAATTTACCATTGATGAAGACGGCTTTAACACCTGTATGGCCGAACAAAAAGCTAGAGCGCGCGCCGCACAAAAGAATGCCGGCTTATTGGGTGCCCAAGGGCAGGATAGCAATGCTGTTTTTGCCCCCCTACATGAACAAGGTTTACATAGTGAATTTGTGGGCTATACGGAACTTTGCACCACTTCGCGCATTCTAGCTATATTGGACAAAGAAGGCATAAGCACAGATTCGCTACCTACAGGGCAAAGCGGCTTTGTAATTACTGGGCGCACACCTTTTTATGGCGCTTCCGGCGGACAAATGGGCGACCTTGGACATATGACAGCTCTCGGAGAGCCTTTTGCAAAGGCCATAGTCACTGATACCTTAAAGCCCTTTAACGACCTTACTGTGCATGTGGTGCAAGTAGAAGAAGGTAGCCTCACTCTTGACCATGAAGTAAACCTTTGTGTTACAGAAAATGATCGCTTGGCCTCTGCTCGCAATCACACGTGTACCCACTTACTGCACGCCTCATTACGTCGTATATTAGGTGAGCATGTGCAACAAGCGGGTTCACTGGTGGCTTCTGACCGTCTGCGTTTTGACTTTAGTCACATTGCTGCCCTCACTCCTGAAGAATTGCAAGCCGTTGAGCGCGATGTCAACCGTGCCATCTTGGCCAACTATCCTGTTCAGGCCGAAATAAAAAGCCAAGAAGAAGCCCTTGCTTCCGGTGCCATGGCTCTTTTTGGTGAAAAATACGGGGATGAAGTGCGCGTTCTTACCATAGGGCATTGTCATGAGCAGGAAAAGTCTGCTGTTGAATCCGTAGAACTTTGCGGCGGCACACACCTTGAACGCACAGGCGAAGCTGGCTTTTTCTGCATTCTTTCTGAGTCAGGCATTGCTGCCGGAACCAGACGTATTGAAGCCGCCACAGGTTGGAATGCCTTAGCCCTTATGCAAGAGCAACGCGCAAGCCTTGCTCAGCTTAGCAACAGTTTAAAATGCAAGCCTCAAGACATTGCCTCTCGAGTAGACACATTGCAAGGTGAAAATAAAAAATTACGCAAAGATTTAGAGAAAAAAGCGCAAGCATCTTCCGCTAGTCAAGGAAAAGACCTTATGGAGCAATGCCAAGACATTGCCGGTATAAAAACCCTTGCCTGTCATGTGGGCACCACTTCCATGAAGGCTCTTCGCGACCTTATGGATGATGTGCGCTCTAAGTTGCCTTCAGGCATTGCCTGCCTTGTGGGCATTGAAGAGGTAGACGGTGAAAGCAAGGTGCATATGCTTATTTACGTCTCCAAAGATTTGCACACTACCCATACAGCACCGGCTCTTATTAAAGCCGTGGCTCCCCATGTGGGAGGTTCCGGTGGCGGTAGGCCAGACCTTGCCCAAGCCGGTGGACACAACAAAGACGGCATTGAAAAAGCCCTTCAAACCCTTAAAGACATTATTGCCGCTCAATAAGACGGCAGGAGAAAATAGATGATTGGTATTTCAAAACTTTATTGTGGGCAAGTAGAACCTTCTGATGCCTTGCGCTATGGACGCGAAGCCGGAAAGTTGCCTTCCCATCTTTTGCAATTTTCCAAAGATAAAAAACCCGTGGTGGTTTGGAACATGACCCGCCGCTGTAACTTGAAATGTGTGCACTGTTATGCCCATGCCTTAGAAGAAGAAGGAAAAGACGACATCTCCACCGAACAAGCCAAGACCATGATAAGCGATTTGGCCCAATACGGCGCCCCTGTTATGCTCTTTTCTGGTGGAGAACCATTGGTGCGTAAAGATCTTATTGAGCTTGCTCACTATGCCACAGGTCAAGGTATGCGTGCGGTTATCTCTACCAACGGTACTCTAATTACCAAACAAAAGGCCAAAGAACTCAAAGAAGTGGGCCTTTCCTATGTGGGCATTTCCCTTGATGGTATGGAAGATGTGCATGATCATTTCCGCGGTGTTCCCGGCTCATTTCGCAAGGCTTTAGAGGGTATTGCCAACTGTCAGGCCGAAGGGCTTAAAGTGGGCGTGCGTTTTACCATCAATAAGCGTAACGTGCAGGATGTACCTGGTATTTTTCAATTACTTAAAGACCTTGAAGTGCCACGTGCATGTTTTTATCATCTTGTATATTCTGGTCGCGGCTCTGAACTTATTAAGGAAGACTTAAGTCATGAAGAAACACGTAAGCTTCTTGACCTTATTATGGACGAAACTCGCGCCCTCTTCGATGCCGGAAAAGGCAAAGAAATTCTCACCGTAGATAACCACGCTGATGGCATTTACTTGTACGAACGCATGAAACGCGAAGATCCAAAACGTGCTGAAGAAGTTATGGAACTTTTACAATTTAATGAAGGCAACAGCACAGGACGCGGCATTGCTTGCATATCTTGGGATGGTAGCGTACATGCCGACCAATTCTGGCGCAACCATACCTTTGGCAATGTATTGGAAAGACCTTTCTCCCAAATTTGGGACGACCCAAACATCGAACTTTTACATATGCTTAAAGACAAAAAGCCTCATGTAAAAGGACGCTGTGCGCAGTGTAAATATCTTAAAATTTGCGGAGGTAACTTCCGCGCTAGAGCCGAAGCCTACTATGATGACATATGGGCAGAAGATCCTGCATGCTATTTAACTGATGAAGAAATTGGTTTAAAATAGCATATATTTATAGGCTTTTTTGTGGGAATAGAGATATTTTTTAAAGGAAATTTTCTCTATTCCTACCCCCTCACTTTTCAAGAAAACCACATACTCTTTTTGAGGTTATACCATGCCATTGCCTACTTTTTTTCGTGGAAGGCGTTTACGTCGTACAGCGGCATTACGAGCCCTTGTGCGCGAAACAGCCCCCTTACGCCCAGAAGATCTAGTTATGCCCTATTTTGTGGCTGAGCACACAAATGAGCACTTTTGTAATGAAATATCTTCCATGCCTGGTCAATACCAATTGGGTTTACAAGCTTTGGAAAAAAAGGTGGCTAAGGCCATTGATCACGGCCTTATGTCTGTGATTTTATTTGGTATACCTGATGAAAAAGACCCTATGGGTTCGCAAGGATATGCAGAAAACGGCATAGTGCAAAAAGCTGTTCGCCTTTTAAAACAAAAGTTTCCTCAACTTATAGTCATCACCGATGTATGCTTGTGTGAATATACTTCGCACGGTCACTGTGGTTTGCTTACTCCTGAAGGCGAAGTGCATAATGACAGTACCTTAGATTTACTTTGCAAGGTGGCTCTTTCTCATGCCGCCGCCGGTGCAGATATTGTGGCTCCCTCTGACATGATGGACGGACGTATTTTAGCCTTACGCACAGCTCTTGATGCCGCTGGCTATACGCAATTGCCCATTATGTCCTATGCGGTAAAATACGCATCGGCTTTTTATGGCCCCTTTAGAGAAGCCGCTGAATCCAGCCCTCAAAGTGGAGATAGAAAATCTTACCAGATGGATATAGCCAATGCCCGCGAAGCTTTACAAGAAGCCGCCGCCGATATAGCAGAAGGTGCTGATTTTCTCATGGTAAAGCCAGCAGGCCCTTACTTGGATATTTTACGCCAAGTGAAAGATTCCTTTGATATGCCTCTTGCTGCCTATCAAGTGAGCGGAGAGTATTCTCTTATCAAAGCTGCTGGAGAAAAAGGTTGGATTAACGAAAATGCTGTTATTATGGAATCACTTACAGCCATAAAACGTGCTGGTGCAGATATTATTATTAGCTATTTCACGGAAGAACTTTTATGCAAAGGCATGGTGCGCTCATGAATCACCCACATAATCAACACCCACATGGCGCAGGCCATCCACACGGGCAACATCCCCATGGTGCAGGACATCCACAAGGGCAGCATCCCCATGCGGCACGTTTTTTGCCCGACGGCACACCAAAATGTCGCCTTATAGCTTGGGAAGTAACCCGTTCTTGCAATTTGGCTTGTCAGCATTGCCGTGCTGAAGCTCACCCAGAGCCTTACCCCGGTGAATTATCAACCCAAGAAGCCAAAGCGCTTATTGATACTTTTCCGGAAGTGGGAGATCCCATTATCATCTTTACCGGTGGTGAACCCATGTTGCGCCATGATGTCTATGAGCTTATACGCTATGCCACAGACAAAGGCCTACGTTGCGTCTTTTCACCTAATGGTACACTTATTACAGCAGAAACAGCACGTAAAATTCGCGAGGCCGGTATTCAACGCTGTTCTATTTCCTTAGATGCATCCACAGCTGCCCAGCACGATACTTTTCGAGCCGTGCCCGGTGCCTTTGATGCTTCTATACAAGGCATTGAATTTTTAAAAGCCGAGGGCATGGAATTTCAAATCAACACCACAGTAACACGCAATAATATATCTATATTTAAAGATATTTTTAATTTATGCGAAAGCATTGGCGCCGCGGCGTGGCATATTTTTCTCTTGGTGCCTACAGGGCGCGGTGCAAACATTGCCGATCAAGTGATCAGCGCAGAAGAATATGAAGAAGTATTGCATTGGTTTTATGATTTCCGTAAACAAACCTCCATGCATTTAAAGGCCACTTGTGCGCCGCATTATTATCGTATCATGCGCCAAAGAGCTAAAGAAGAAGGCATTAGTGTTACGCCAGAAAATTTTGGTATGGATGCCATGACCCGTGGTTGCCTTGGCGGTACAGGTTTTTGCTTTATTAGCCACGTGGGGCAAGTGCAACCTTGCGGCTACTTAGAGCTGGATTGCGGAAACATTAAAAACACACCTTTCCCTGAAATATGGAAGAATTCTAAGCATTTTCATGAATTTCGTACCCAAGAGGCTTATAAAGGCAAATGTGGTGTGTGTGAATATCACAAGGTATGTGGCGGTTGCCGTGCTCGCTCTTATAATATGGACAATGACCATATGGGCCAAGAGCCTTTATGCACTTATCAGCCTGCAAAACTGAAAAATGAAGGTAAAAAGGAGTAGTTATGGATAATATAGAAAAAAAATTATTGGATATTATCCAAACAGATTTTCCTTTAACACCAAGACCTTATGAAACATTAGGGCAAATGCTCGGCATAACTGAAGCTGAGGCTTTGGCACAAGTGCGTACCATGAAAGAAAAGAAAATTATTCGACGCTTGGGAGCCAATTTTGATTCAAAAAAATTGGGTTTTCGCTCTACTCTGTGCGCTGCCAAAGTACCGCAAGAGCACATGGAGAATTTTGTCGCTTGTGTAAATAGTTATACAGGCGTTACTCACAATTATTTGCGCAAACATAACTATAATGTATGGTTTACCTTTATTGGAGAAAATTGGGAAAAGGTAGAAAGCACTCTTGCCGAAATTACCCAAAAAACCGGCATTGCCATACTTAATTTACCGGCTACCAAACTTTTTAAAATCCGTGTAGATTTTAAAATGCAGGAACAAGCTAAATAGCCGTCACAGAAAAACCTTACTCTGGCAACATAAAAATACCGGAAAAATGCATTTCATCCCCTTGCTTACGGTATTTTTATTTACATATTTTAACTCAAAAATAATATTACCTTAAGCTATTATGAGATAGCTTCTAATATGGTTTTCAGTGACGACTGAATAGCATTTGTAATTGTACAGAGGTCTCAAAATAGTTTTTTTGAGGGGGAAAGTCTGAGAGGGGGAACTTTTGTTTCAAAAAAAGTTCCCCCTCTCAGGAAAAAACTTAATCAGCGTTTAATTAACAAACAGCTACTGTATAGCTTCTACTTTACGCACACCTGGTACCATTTTAATGATAGTTTTTGTTACAATATTTTTTAAAGTTTGCGCAGACTTAGGACAGCCACTACATCGTCCCATCAAACGCACTTGCACCGTGGCATCATCGGTTACACCTAAAATTTCTATATCACCGCCATCTTGTTGAAGAATAGGACGAATAAACTCTAAAGCTGTGTCTAATTGCTCTTGCATACCATACCTCGATTTTTCATAATGTTCCCCTGTGGTACGAACACCTGCGCCAATTGTCAACTGCAAAACTCCATCAACAATTTGAATTTTTAGCGCTTGCCAGAAAGTCCCCTTCTCTCTTATAATTTGATTATGACAACAAAGGAAAGTTTTTTTGAAAATTATTTACCTTGGCAAGAGTGGTATGAAAGCAAACAGGGAGTTTTTGCGCTAGATTGCGCTTTGCATTTAACAAAACACATGCTTTCTCACTGGCCGCGGCGCGGACACACGCTTTTACAAATACATTTTGACCATTGGAAAAGCTTAGAACTTTTTTGGGAAAGTGGCTTTGATGTTTGTGGCATTGCCCCTTCTGAAGCCTTTATACATACAGTACCTCAGCATTTACAACATATGCTAGAAACAACCCTAGCACGCCCTACGGCTCTAGATCAATTACCCTTTGAAGATAAAAGCTATGATTATGTAGTCTTGAACCTTATGCCCATGATTTCTCTTTATCCTGCTTTGCACAATATGTTGGCAGAAGCCTTGCGCATTGCTGCTAAGGGTATACTTATTCAATGTTGGAATCCTTTTTCTTGCCTCGGAATGCTGCGCACATATCATAAAAAGAGCCTGCCCCCTTTTTTACAGCAGGGGCCATGGTTTACATGGAGAGACATTTGTCATACCTTGCGGACTCAGGTAAAAATTTTGCACGGCGGACAAGCGCATTTACGCACAAAGTCTACCTTATATGCTCCCTATGCCAGCTGGGGCATACAAAAAAAATGGGCACATTTTTTACATATGCACAATATAAATAAAGCCATCTTACCATCTGCCTTAGGTGCGCTCATGCAAATACGCCTCACTTTAAACGAAGCACTTCCCCTTACGGGTAGCCCTTTACGTATAAAAGTGTTAAAAAAAATGGCTCCTGCCATAGAAGGTGTTGAAAGAAGTAAAAGTCATCGATTACATAACAACGATGAATAAAAATTATAATCTAGCAAGCCACTCATAGCGATAATGCTGCATGGCATTTTTTTAGAATCACTTCCAATAAGTTGCTCAATTTACGGGGAAAACACATGAGTTTAATACAAAAAATAAAAGATTTTGTCATAAAAAGACGCACCCTTGTCATTACCGTGCTCAGCATTCTTATTCTTGGTGGCGGAAGTATTTATGCATGGAAAAAATATACCTATGCACAAAGCCCTGAAGCCTATGTAGATAAACTCAACCTTGCTTTACTTAAGGGCGACTTAGCAGCACTTGCCTTTTTAATAGACTTTCGCCCCATGACAGAAAGTATGGCCAGAATACTTCTGGATACCACCATGCCTTCTAAAGAAAGTACCCCAGCAGTACAATCAAAGGAAGAGCTTGCGG
>CAZBDD010000063.1:0-7508 GCA_964490475.1 uncultured Desulfovibrionaceae bacterium | reverse complement strand
GAAAAACGGCTTTGTCAATTGACATTTCTATAAAAAATATAATAAAATGCAATGCAGAATGCTTTGCGTGTGTTAGATGTTAAGATATCAAAAAAATATCTGCATGGTACAATAAGTTATGTTTTTTGACTTTTAACATAGTAAAAAGCTTTGCGCAGTTTTTTTTATTATCCCCTTTTGGGAGGGCGCCCCCCCTCAACTTTAGCTGTTAACCCTACTCCATCGGCTTTAGCCAGTGAAGTATTTAAAGATTATGTTTTACATAGTTTGACACATATTAGACGTGCTGTAGTAAATATTTTTTACAATTTTTAACATAAAACTGTATAGGTGGTGCTTACAATGGCTTTTTCAAAATCATCGTTTAATTTTCAAAAAATGGTATTTTTAACGCTATTTTTCTCTTTTGTTATTTTTATACTTGTCCCCTCTGACCTTGCCCATGCAGGATACCTAGATTCTGGTTCAGGCAGTTCTTTTGTACAGGGTATCATTGCAGTGTTAGCTTTTTTTGGACGCATGATCGATAAGGTAAAAAGTTTTTTTGGCATTGGAAAAAGTAAATCATAGGATGGGTGTGTTTTGCAAATAAAGGATAAAGCTTCTTTCCGCGACCCCTGTGGCCAAGTTTTTGTAGGCGAAGACATAGTACTGCGTACAGTTAATAAAGTTTATCAAAAGCATTGGGATCACGCTGTATCGTCTAATCTATTTGATACTTTGATAAATCAAAAATTAATGCTTCCTTTTACTATTGCATGCAACGAAACCTTACCCAGTCATATACAAGCATGGAAGGTTCTTAGTACAAAAAAGCTTCCTTTTATATCATATGCTTATGAATGGTCTTTTCCTCAATTACGTGATGCAGCTTTACTTACACTAAAAATTGAAAAAATTGCCCTTGAGCATCACATGACATTAAAAGATGCTTCAGCTTACAATATACAATTTGTCGATGGTAAGCCTATTTTTATAGACATTCTTTCTTTTGAAAAACGTAACGAAACTGACCCTTGGCAAGCTTACAGACAATTTTGTATGCACTTTTTGGCTCCTCTTGCCTTACAAAGCTTTGACCATCGCCTATCACGCCTATCTGCTCAATGGATTGACGGTATTCCCTTAGATTTGGCTTGGTCGCTTTTACCTGCGCGTTCTTCTTTATCTATGGGTTTGCAAATGCATCTACATCTGCATGCCAAGGCCGAAAAAAAATATGCAGATGGACGCAAGGCGAAACAACACAAAAACAAGGCAAGGCTTACTACAAAACAATTATTAGAATTACTTGGTTCGCTTGAGCGTACCATAAAAAGTATAAAACCACCTGAAAATGTCGGGGACTGGGTGGATTATTATACAGATACAAACTATTCACATACTGCTGCAAAGAACAAAGAAGAGATAGTTGCCACTTTTGCAGAAAAATTTCGTGGAGACTTGGCTATAGATTTTGGTGCAAATACAGGAAAGTATAGTGCTATTCTGGCTAATCATTTTACAACAGTCATTGCTGCTGATATTGATGCCACAGCCGTAGCTAAGCACTATTTAAGCTTACGTGAACAAAATTCTACTTCTATTACTCCCATAGTGTTAGATTTAGCCAATCCTTCGCCAGCCATTGGTTGGGCCTGTGAGGAGCGTCCTTCTTTTGTACAACGCTATCAAGCTGATTTTGTCTGTGCTTTAGCGTTAACCCATCATTTATTTTTTACTGCTCACATTGCCTTTGAAGAACAAGCTGAGTTTTTTGCTTCCGTATTAAAAAATGGAGCAAGTCTTATTATAGAATTTGTACCACGTAATGATAGCCAAGTAGAGCGCATGCTTCTGGCACGCGATGACGTTTTTCCACACTATACTCTTGAAAATTTAATAAATGCTTTTCTTAAGTACTTTAATAAAATAGAACAATATGACATTGCTGAAACTAAAAGAACTTGTATATGCTTTACAAAAAAAGATTAGTTTTGCAGCGCTATGCAAAAAATATCTTTGTAACACTTTTTGATGGATGAAGGTACATGCTCTCGTATTTTACTACTCCTGAATTAGCAATTTTTCTATCTATACTCACACCTACTGCATGTTTTTGTGCTCTAAATCAACAATTTTTTAGTGCTAGGCAGCTTTTTCAAGCTATTTTCTTAGCATTGATAGTTTCTACTTTTGTATGCATTTTAGCATTATTTGGAAAATCTTATTTAGAAAATATTTCATTTATTCAAGAAACTCAGAAATATGGAATATCATTTATAAATATGATATATAGCATTATTGCTATAACTTTTTTTGTAGTTTTGCATGAAAGATTTTTTACTGAATCAATACAAATAAGAAAACATCGTATTTATATTATTATTGGTATATATATTTTATTCACCTTTGCAGCAATGATATATTCTTCTTTTCCTTTAAATTTTACACTAATTTTATTACTATTTTCTTCATTTATAGATGCTTTCAAGAATTTTCATAAGGAGAAACAAATTGTTTTTGAATCAAACTTGCAAAATATATACTATACAGAAAAAGAAACAAGAAATGTTGTCTTGAATAGTAAGCCAAATATATACTTTTTACTTTTAGAATCTTATCATTCTGCGCATGCTCTTAAAAAATTATATGATATTGATGACACAGAACTTGACGTTGTTTTGGATAAACATGGTTTTATAGATTACAAAAATTATTACAGTAATAGAGCATCCACCGTGCGTGCTCTTAATGCCCTTTTAAATTTTTCCCTTACAGACCCTCCACAAACACAGTCTTTTGTTTTTGATGTTTTAAGGGAAAATGGCTATGAATGCGAATTTTTTGACATAGAATACTTTGTTTTTGGTAAGTATATGAAAAAAAATGAATACGCATCTTTTTACATGACACCCATACAAAACAGACTTCACGCAATGCTAGCTCCCATATGGGCTCAATCATCTTATTTACGTAAACTTATAAAAAGCTCCGACCCTTTTGATATACAAGATGCTACATCTATAAAGCAGGTGCTTGAATCTTTTCAGCATAGATTGCATATTAAACAAAAGCATCCGCGTTTTTTTATGGCGCGTTTTGGCGCTGACCATGCAAGCCCTCGAAAACAATGGTTAAAAGACAATAGCGATTTTATTTCATATTACAAACAGCGGGTTACAGAAGCCCAAGGACAAATAATTGATATTATAAATGACATTGTAAAGACTGATCCCCATGCTTGCATTCTAGCCATTGGTGATCATGGCTCTATGCGACACGCTAATGTGTGGCAAGGGCAAGATCCAAAACGAGCTATCAAAGAAAGGGGGGTCAGCCTAGAAGAATTAGCTTTAGACCAATTTTCTGTTCGTTGTGCCATTCGATGGCCATCAGAAAATTTCCCTGTGGCGTTATTTTCGCATGTTCAAGTTTTTCCAGCTCTCTTACAGCAACTAGGAGCAAATATAGCATCTTTACCTAAACCTGTAGAAAATATATCTATCCTCGAATTTAATGCCATCAGTGTTCGCGATGGTAAGATACTCCCTGAACTTGAAGATTTTGCACAAACAGCCTTGCTAGAAAAGCGCTATACCAGCTTTATGGCAGGTACAGCTTCTATACAAGATTGCATGGAACTTAGCATGGCTCTCGACACAAAGCATGCCATAGAAGTTTTAGCTTGGGCTCAAGAAAAATATCCTGATTCTGCGGAGCTTTCAGTAAAACTATCAGATTTGCTCTTTAGTGTAGGGCATGTTGAAGAAAGCTTAACAGTGATTAAGCCTATGGTTTCTAATAGAAAAAATTTTAATGTATCAGAAGCTTACTCAAAGAAGCTACTCGAAATCGATCCTTTACAAGCTATTACATATCTTGACCAAGATTCCAATCATACCTTGTCTGCAGATTTATGTTTTACATATGCATGCGCTAGTCTTAAACTTGGTAACAAAGAAAAAGCACTTGAATATGTTGATATTATTGCATCAAAGCATAAAAACAATCCTAATCATTATTACTATGCAATATGCATTTTATTTACATTAAAAAATTATTCACATGCACTACGTATAACAAAAACTCTTCAGAATAATGTGCTAGGGCAACATATCAACAATATGTACCATGAGATTTCAACTTTTACCTACATACTTACTAATGAATGGGATTTAGCAGCGCAAGCGAATAAAACAGCTTGCGATTTTCGCACAAGAATTTCTTGGAATTGGATTTTACAAGCTTATATATATGAAACAACAGGTGACTTAGATGCAGCCTTTACAGCGCTAATAAATGGCACCTCACAAGCAGATAATAAAATACATATTTTTCAAGCATTAGGCCGATTTGCTCTTAAATACTCTTTAAATGATGAAGAATTTAAAGCGCCAATACAATACGCAAATACTGAAATAGAGGCTATGGCCAAGGTTATTACAGAGTCTAAAGTAGTCAATAAAGACTTTTACATATCCCAAATTAACAGTAAAGAGAATATAGGCTCTGTATATTGGCATTATATGAACAGCGGGCTTTTTCAAGGAGTAAACTTTGTCCCTTGGTTTAATACCTTAGTGTATTTATTCTTGAATCCACATGTGTTTTGGTCAGGTTTTAACCCATTTACATATTTTTTAGTTGAAGGGGTACAAAAATTGCAAAATCCGAGCCTTTTGCACCACTCACGTGAAATTTTACTAGAAAATCCTATGCTAAAAAAAGCTATGCTTGAAGATAACAATCTTTTATTATATAAAATGCATAAAAAATGGGGATAACATTACTGTTTGATTAAGTCATAAAAAAACAGTCCACATTTTCCAAAATTCGTGGTATGAATTTCCTGCACAAGAAGCTACTATGAAAGCAAAAAATGGACTATTCCTTTATGCTGAAAAATGGCCTTTTATGTCTTGTGAAATGCTTTCTACATTCATCGCAGAAGTCACAAATTGCAACATGACTCAACTACCATTTTTAACAAAAAATAAGGAGTAACACATGGAAAAACTTTTTCAAAGGGGTAATTTTACATTTATTTTCATGGCATATATTTTTGTAGCCTTTTTAGCCTACATGCAACCTTCTTTGGCATATGCAGAGGTAGATAGCAGTAAGGTAGCTACTTTTGAGCAAGCGCTTGATATACAAGAAGCAGGCCTTAGCCCTCTGGGAAAATATATAGACAATGCTAAAAATCTATATTTTAAAACATTTACTGCAGAAGATAGCCAAGAAACCCGTGATGCGGCTTTTATGGTTTTTCATAAATATTATGCAAAAATCATTACAGAAATTAACAAAGGCTTCAATTTTGATGGATCTTTTGACTCTATCCAAGCACAGCGTACCGAGGCTGAAAAACTTGGCTTGCAGTATGGATACAAAATTGGCACACGTGGTGAAGGTACCTTTGCTGCCGAGGAAGATACAGATTATCTATTAAAAACCTTTGCAAAAAATATCTCTACTCCTTTTGTAGCCTACTTTACTTTTGCTAAAAAATCCCGCAATTATGCCTTTGATGGCGGCTTATCCATTAGTCATGAAGAACTACGGAAGCTAATTATTTTAGGTGATGATATAGTCAAAAAATATCCTGATTTTAAAACAACCTCCTTGGTGGAAGCAATCCTAAAAAAATTAGTCAGTTCTTATATGTTAGGTCTTGATAATACGCCCGTCTATGGTGGAAAAAGAATTTTACTTCCTGAAGTTAAAAAATCTTTAGAAAACTTCCTTAAAGAAAACAAGCAATCCACCTATTATCCTCTTGTAAAATATAGCTATGACCTTTTAAAGAGAAATGGCTTTAAAATGACTGACAAAGTATACGCAGATATTGTGAAGAAACTTCGCGAAATAAAGGTGCTTCCTCTTATTTAAAAGCGAATTTTTTTATTCCAACATTTTGTAGTAAGTAACCCTATAACTATAAGAAAACACTAATTAAATGGCTTTTCGTCCTCTCACTACGTCAAACTCATCTTGCTAAGACTGCATACATTTCTCTACAGTTATGTATCCGAAGCAGAGTTTGTTTTCCTTATTAAGAGAACAAAAGCTTTATTAAAATTAGAGCTTCCTAAAAGGAGATAACATGCATCGCACTTGGATGGGAATTTTATGTATCTGTATAGTATTGTGTTCTGCGCTTCCAGCAAGGGCCGATGTAGGGCCAGAAGCAAGAAACCGTATGAGCTTTGTTCTTACTCTTTTAACATCAAATCGCCTTAGTTCTGTACAGATAAAAGAACTTACTGACCAGAAAAATCTTAGTAGGCTTCTAAGCTTTGCCGCATTTTACGTAGAAGCAATGCACAGTTACAGTAAGGTGCGTCTTTCCCCAGCCTTACTTAAAAGCGGTGGAACTGCCCCTTTGGGAGAACTTATTGTACCGCTGGACGCCGTAAAAAACGTCATAAAACGTTTCTTTGATTATGACTTGCCTGAGCTTACACCAAATACGCACTATGACAGTGTATACTTTGATGGCAAAGACCTGCACATTCGTATGGCCAGCGGTGGAACTTCGTATTTGAGTGTTGTAAAAGAAGCAAAAGTACTCAACACAGGAAATATTTTCGTAAAAGGCGTGATGCGCACCGATTCAGAACCTGACACGCCTTTTACTGCAGAGCTTAAACCCATACTGTGGAAAAACTTAAAAAGCTACGCCGTTGTTTCTTTAACACCAGTTCAAAAAGGGGAATAGTGTCATGAGAAAAATATATTACTTCTTATTTTTGCTCGCCTTTAGCCTCTGCATTCCCCTTCAAGCACAGGCTGAAGAGATAGAGACCATACCTTCATGGGAAGGAACGTTTTGCGATAAAGTCACAACAAATTGCATGAAAATTGAAAAGCAAGGTGTAGCGACACACAATGAAATCCCCTATGCCAATATCATGTTTTACAATGAAAAAGATAGTGCCTTCATAACAGAAGGTGATTTAGTTATCTCGGCTCCTTTAGAAGCAGAAATTTATGTATTAAGTATGAAACTTTCTGAAGACAGGAAGAATATAAGCGTAAAAGTACATGCCGATGCGCTATCTTCCGGTGGTGATAATATTCGTGATTTTCCTGAATTACCCTTAGTGGGTAACTATACGCGTGTAGAATAAACGCACCTGCCACACAGGAGTAGCAGAACTCCACACAATTATTTTCTATTGATTATAATCAATGCATTTTGAGCCCTTACGTAATGACTTGCGCAAGGGCTCAAATTTTTTTAATAATTCATCTTTAAGACTTCTGTACAATTCATTATGCGAAGACTTTTGAAACTTTGGCGTAAATCAATACGACCAAAAATCATGAATAATAGGAACTTTACTTCCCTATTAAGCGATTACTTTTGAGTCTTTTGTTCTGCTTCCAGAGCTGGTAAAGCTTTGAGCTTTAGTTCTGGGTGAAATAAAATAGTTTCAATAAATTATAATATTGCTAAAATGAAGTCTAGTGCATTGCTTCCAGCAGGGGTAGAGGGTTCAAGGGGGCCTTCGTCCCCCGGC
>CAZBDD010000062.1:0-7536 GCA_964490475.1 uncultured Desulfovibrionaceae bacterium | reverse complement strand
GAAGAACAGCTAGAAAGTCTTGATGCTGTTGAAAATGCAAGTATTATGGATGATGAGACAGGGATAGAGCAATAAATGCAACAGGCTTTTCATATTTTAACTTTTGGTTGCCAAATGAATTTTAATGATTCTTCTTGGCTTGAGCGGTCTTTTTTGCAGCGCGGCTTTGTGCCTGCCCCTTTGCAAGAGGCTACGGTTATTGTGGTGAATACCTGCTCTGTACGTGAAAAGCCTGAGCAAAAGGTATATAATACTTTACGCAAAATACAGGCTGAAACGCGCCAAACGCCGGGAGCTTTTGTGGTGGTGGCTGGCTGTGTGGCTCAGCAGATAGGAAGCGGTTTTTTTGAAAAATTTCCGCAAGTGCGCTTGGTGTGTGGTGGCGATGGTATAAAAGATGTTCCTAGTAGTGTGGAAAAGCTCTTTCAAGACCCACAGTTACGCCTGTGTTTGGTAGATTTTAGCCAAGTATATCCTGAGCGTGATGCTGCTATCAATAAGCAAAGCTCTTTGCCTGTGGCTCATGTGAATATTATGCAAGGCTGTGATAATTATTGCGCTTATTGCATAGTGCCTTACACGCGTGGCCCACAAAAATCGCGTAATAGCGCGGCCATTTTGCAAGAGTGTCAAGAGCTTGTGGCTCATGGCACCAGAGAAATCTGCTTGCTGGGGCAAAATGTTAATGCCTTTGGGAAAGATGATAAGGGAGATGGTACAAGCTTTGCATCTCTTGTGACGAGCATTGCACAAATATCTGGTCTTGAGCGTGTACGTTTTATGACACCGCACCCCAAGGATATTACCCTTGAGGATATTGCAGCTTTTGGCGAATTGTCAAATTTATGTCCACATATTCATTTACCCATGCAGGCCGGCTCTGATGCAGTGCTAACGGCTATGGGGCGTAAATATACGGCAGCACGCTTTTTAGAAATCGTTGCCGCTTTGCGCAAAGCCTGCCCTCAGATATCTTTTTCTTCAGATATTATTGTGGGCTTTCCCGGCGAAAGCGAAGAAGACTTCCTGCAAACTCTGGAGATGATGGAAAAAGTAAATTATCGTTCTACTTTTTCTTTTTGCTATTCTGATAGGCCAGGCACAAGAGCCTCACTTATGCCCATGAAGGTTGACCCACAAATAATGCTTGAGCGTTTGCATCGTTTACAACAAAAGCAAGATGCTCTCACTGAGGCGTGGTTGTTGCAAAGGGAAGGGGCGCAAAGTACTGTGCTTTTAGAAAGCCAAAGCAAGAAAGGGGCAGATAATGACAGTGAGGTTTTTTGGCAAGGCCGCGACCCTCATGGTGTTACAGTAAATGTGCCCTTAGCTCCGGGTGTAGGTAAAGCAGGCTTGCTGGTTCCTGTGCGTATAGTACAAGCCAAAAAACATACTTTAATGGGACAACAGGAGGGGCAACCATGGTAAAAATGCACATTCTGGGGCTTAGTGTTGATAGCACGGCTAAAACTCCCATACTTCTTTTGCAAGAAGAAGGTGAAAAAAGAATTCTACCTATTTGGATTGGTTCTATGGAAGCCATGAGTATTTCCATGGCTTTAAGCGGGCAAAGTGTACCACGTCCCTTAACACATGATTTGCTTTTATCTGTGGTGGAGTTTTTGGGTGGTCAAATAGCATCGCTGGAAATTGAATCGTTTAAAGAAGGGATTTTTTATGCAGCCTTGGTTGTGCGTTGTGAAGAACGTACCATGCGTATTGATTGTCGTCCTTCTGACGGCATAACCCTTGCCATCAAAAAGAGTTTTCCTATTTTTATTGAACCTGAGGTCTTAGATGTGGGTATACATGCGCAACAGCAACAAGATGCTACCTCATTTCAATTGCTTAAGCCCCATGAACAAATTGAGCAAAAACGTGTGGAAGCACCTTCAAAAACACAGAAAAATGTGCATCATATTACTATAAAAATGCCGCCAAAATCGCATGTCAAAACAGTGACAGAAAATTTTAAGGGCAGAGATATGGATTTTGAAAAGCTCTTGCGCTCTTTGGAGCCGCCTTCTACAAAAAAAATGTAAATTGCGGGAGAGAGCTTTATAGATATACGGCGCAAGGTGTGAATGCATACTTTATATAAAGCGATAAAATATAAAAAATGATAGTATTTTAATATAATATCTGCTGTTATGTTCAGAATTGAACATTTTGACCTCTAAAGTAATAGTATAGGGTGTCGATAAGAAAAGAAACAGCAAGGGACAGGATATTATGTTAGATTACGAGAAATTTCAAAAAATTCATGATTTTTTTGTACAGGGAAGAGATAATCATGCTCTGCATTTGCTTATGCAAATTCAAGCACAGCACATTACCCTGCTAGATACCATTGATATTTTAAAAGCTCGCATTCAAGAATTTGAAGAAATCCTTTTTCTTTCTGAAGCTTTATATTTTGAAGAGCCTTTTTATTGGCTACGCACTGCCAAGGAAACACAAGGGCCTTTTTGCCCGCATTGCTATGAGGGAGATACTCTCCTTTTTCGTTTGCGCAAGAGGCATGATATTTTTTATTGCGAACATTGCGGTGCAAAATATCGATGTAATACCCATGATGGGAATGGCATGCCGCACCGTATCCCTTCGGCAAAGTTGATTCCTTTTCATCGCCCTTCAGAAAAGCAAGGGGTGGTACGTCAGCGTTAAAAAAATAAAATGCTTTTGCGCTAGAGCAAGGAGAATAATTTGTCCAAAAAAAAACAGCGTCCCGAAGAAAAGGGCGCCATAACGCCCAGCACGCAAAATAAGCCGCTGGGCGGTTTATTTTCTCCCCTTGCGCAATATCCTGGTGCAGGGTATGCTGAAGTATTCGCAACGGCGCGTGGAAAAGATGATGCAACGTTTTTGAAGGAGCATGCATCTGCCCCCGTAGTCAAAAAAACCGTAGTGCGTACAAAGGGTGCCATGGCAAATATACCTGACCATTTTTTTACTTCTGCCCTGCTCTTGGTAGACGATGAAAGCAATGCCCGCATGGACAGAAATGCCTTGCGAGAAGCTGGTATTGCCAAGGTACAGGTGCTTACTTCCGGTGTATTGGCGGCACGTTTTTTAGCACATTATTCCAAAGAAGTAGAGGCAAAACATATAGATGTTATTGTCTGCCACCCTCATCTGGGCGATATGTCTGCCCTGCAATGGATAGAGCTATTGAGCACGCATCCGGTATTAAAAAATATTCCAGTATTGGGCATTGCTGGCAGTGAAGATGCGGCTAAACTTTTGCGGGCCTTTGGTGACGGTTTTGCAGAAATTCTGGTGCGTCCATATTCTCATGATGATGTTCGTCGTATTTTGTATAAAATACAAGAAAGTGCTTTGACCAATGTGCAGAACTCTTCTACAGAAGGATTAGATGATACTGCTTTTTCACAAAATTTGAAGCGTTTACAAACCTTACAAAGTGAAGATGGCAGGGCAGAGCGTTTTGTACAAGATGGTTTACAATGGCTGAAAATGAAAGAATGGGATAAAGCCATTACAGCTTTGAGCAAGGCCTTGCATAATCAAGAAATGCGCGGTGAGGCCGAATATGGATTGGCTGTGGCTTGGCAAGGTAAAAAAAATATTGAAAAATATTGTTATTATTTAAGTGAGGCTTGCTTGAGCCTTGTGCGTAGTCAAAAATGGGCTAAGGCGCGCATGGCCTATACGCAATTATTAAAGTTCATGCCCTCAGCGGCAAATCCTTTTGTGGCTGTGGCAGAAAACCTTATTCGTGCACAAAGATACCGTGACGCCGCAGGAACGTTAGTTTTAGGGCTTCCTTTGGGCAACGCTCAAGATGCCACTCAAAGACTAGCTCGTGCATGTTATTATGCTGAAAACCCACCCTTTGCTGTAAGCAAAATTCAAAAAGCTTTTACGGCTCCCATGTTGCAAAAAATAGTTCAAGAATTGCCCGACGCTTTAAAGCAAATAACTGAAGAGCATGAACAACGCTTGCAGCAACGTCGTGAAGAGCGCGCCGCTTTACGCTTAAAAACACGCTCGCTACCGCAATCTACGGCATATACGGCACCTGTGTCTTCTGCAAAAAAAGGTGCTGATTCGCCTTCGCCCGATGCAACATATGCACAATCCCCCATGCTAGTTTCTTTATCATTGGAAGATACTTTTTCTGATAGTCAGCAAGATCTCTATGATGCAGAAGATAAAGCGTCCAAATCTGGTATGGCTAAGGGCGTCGCTGGGCGAAACTCTTCTGAAAATGATAGTACAGAAGGGAGCAATGCAACACGAGGGCAAAAATCAAAGAAGAGCAAAAATGATTCTGCTAAGCCAGCATCAAAAAAAGAGCAAGCGCCTTTATTGCAACCGCTTTTTGAAGAAGATATGGCTGTGGATATGTTCTCGCCTAAGCTTAATGACATTGCTACGGTTATTAAAACCACTTGGAAAATCATGAAGGGCAAATAGTCCGCGCCTGAAGTTTGCTTGCTCTATGGGGCTTGAGCACAAGTCTTTTCGTATATGATTCTGTAAGTATTTTTCGGAAATTTGCTTATACGAGACCTCTGCACAATGACAAATGCGTGGATTGGGCTTGATATTACAACAAAAGTCATTGCGAGCGAAGCGAAGCAATTCATGTATTTTAACATTTTTTTGGATTATGCAGAGGTTCTTTATACATAACATGCTGTGTACAGAGATAAAAATAAGAAAATCAAGAGCAGATGTAAAGAAATTACGCCTACTCTTGATTTTTGTTGTTAGTGACTATTGGTAACGCCCATGAGACTACTGCACTACTGTGTAGTGGGCTCACTACGCTGAGGTCTTGTTATTGAGCAATACGCATGCGGGTCAACACTTCTGTTAACTTTGCAGTCTTTATGGGGTTCATATAGCTGAGAATTTCTCCGGCTTGCTTGGCACGCATGCTAAGCAAAATTTTTGCCGCAATATTTTCGTCTAACTTTTCTAAAGCTGCCCCTGCTTGACGTGGCTTCATGTTTGTATACATGTCCGTCAGGCTGGTCATTTTTTCTTGCTCTACATTCTTAGCTTCAGTGAGCATGCCTTGCACTTTGCGCTCTGCAGCCTGTAATTCTTTAAGTCTTTGTTCCATTTGCTGTTTTAGAGTAAGGATTTCTTGCTCACGCCGTGCGAGCTCTTGCTCTTTTTGCAAAGGATCTTCTGCAGGCACATAGGCATTAACATTGGGTACCGGCGGATTAGTGGTGGGCACTAAGGGATTATAAGGCGGTATGGTGTTTCCATAAGGCCCTGCAGTACCGACAGGTTGAATGTTTTGCGCAGGAGGGGAAAATGGCGCATTGCCTGTGGCCGCCGGCGGTGCTGGCGGAGGATTTAAATTAGTGTCCAACGTGGCCGCATAGGCCACTTCGTCCACGCCTAAACGCGGTATGGGCAGTGAAGAAATATTGAGTGTTGTCCACCAAGAAACATCTTCTGGCTCTGGCATTTGCGCCTGCACTGTCATAGCTTTGACGGTGTTTTGTTCCGCTGTAACAGCGGCAGGAGTTTGTGCCTGCTGTGATTGAACGGGCTGCTCTGCTTGCTGTTGCTCAGTAGCAGCAGGGGGAGTTTGTGGCAAAGTTGTCGAGTTTGCTTGTGGATGCGCTGCAGCTAAAACAGCATTTTTTTGATTGGTATAGGCTTGTGCAGCACGCACAGCCGCAGAACCCTGTGGTTCAGGCATTGTTTCAGTAGGAATAAGCGAAAGTTTGTCGCCTTGGGGAGCTAAGGGCGCACTATTTTGTCCTAAAGTAATTTGCTCTTCCAGTGGATTTTTCCCTAGAGCTGTTGTAGGTGCTACAGCCGTGTTTTGAAGCTTCCCGCTTTGTTGTGCTGTGGGAGTGTTTTTTTCTTGCACAACGGCTACGTCTTTAGAGAGGAAATCTAAAAAGTTAAAGTCTGGCAAAGAATAGCCCAAACCTAAAGACACAAATACAGCAATTTTACATAGTCCAAGCCCTATAAGTGCTTGACAAATTTTAGAGAGCGACCATGTTGAAGCGTAACGTTGCTGATTCGTCATTGGTTTTTCTTTCATGTTCTTTCTCCTGGGCGTAATGACGTTCCTGCTGTTTCTCTTTAAGCTTTTCTAATACTTTTTTATCTTTAGAACGAATAAGTACTAATTCTTTACAATTATTTACGCTTTCATGCAACTGTAATAATCGAGCATGGCTTTGCGCTAAATCTGATTGTAAACCCTTGATAAAACTTTCTAAAAGCCATCGAGAGGCAGAATTCATAGTCATATCTTTGTATATTTCGTCTTTTGTTTGTGCTATTTCTGCTTCTATGGCAGCAGCACGTTCCTTTTCTTGCTTTAGCATGGCTTGCGCTTTGCCCAGTTGCACCTTGGCTTCATCTTCAAGCATGGTTCTGTAATCAAGAACTTTTTGCATGGAAAAGGTATATGACATATAAGCATCCGTTGGTAAATTGACAAGATGAATGAATTGTTGCAAATTTTAGACCAAAAGGGCTTGCTGAGCTAAAGCGTATTCACATGAAAGAAATTTTTGCGTTATCTTACAAAGAGAAAGTGCTCTTATGGGCTAAATAAAGAGGAGTTAATATGCAAAATCCTAAAATATATGGAATTATAGGTGAACCTTTGGGGCATAGCCTGAGCCCTGCATTACATGCTGATACTTTTGCGCGTATTGGACATGCAGGTGTTTTTGCAACGTGGCCTATGCCCAAAGAAAAAGTGGGGCTTTTTATACAATCCATGCGGCTTTTAAGTATAGCTGGTGCGTGCGTTACCATTCCACATAAACAGGAGGTACTGGCTCATGTGGATTATATAAGCCCTTTGGCTAAAAGCGTGGGTGCTGTAAATACCTTGTATTGGGAAGGGCGTGAGCTTTGCGGGGAAAATACCGATGTAACAGGCTTTTTGTGGCCTTTGCAACAGAGAAAAATTCCTCATCGTGCTATGGTGCTTGGAGCTGGTGGGGCGGCAAGAGCTGTTATTGTGGCATTAAAAACTTTACGCGCACAAGGTATGGGCAAAATTTTTGTAAGTAGTCATAATGATACAAAGGCACAACTTTTATGTGAAGAGTTTCAATGCGTTTTTGTGCCATGGCAAGAACGTGGCAGTATAAAGGCTCCATGGCTTATAAATACCACTCCATTGGGTATGCAAGGGAGTGAATTTTTTGACCAAAGTCCTTATACTGCCAAAGCTTTTTTACAAAATGTAAGTAAGGATGCTTTGGCTTATGATATAGTGTATAACCCCTTAGAAACACGCTTTTTACGGGAAGCTGCCGCTGCAGGCTGGCAAACACAAGATGGGCTTGATATGTTTGTGGGGCAAGCCTTGGCACAGCAAAAATTGTGGTTAGGGCAGCAGGGCGAATATGCGCCATTGCGAGCCTTGTTACAAGAAAAATTGAAGAGCAGATAGCAGCGTTTATTATGCGGGGGACTTGGAGCGTTGACGCCAATGAATCTTATCAGAAGTGGCGCATCAGCGAAAATTTTGCGCCACGAAAAATGAGCCGCAATTCACTTGCGGCGGGCGCG
>CAZBDD010000061.1:0-7568 GCA_964490475.1 uncultured Desulfovibrionaceae bacterium | reverse complement strand
CATCTAAAATAGTCTGTATATCCGCTTCACTGGGAACGTCTTCTAAAAACGCGCCTCTATAAGAATATCTAGAGAAAATAGTGTCAAACAGTTCCATGGGCACCTCATTGCTAAAATTTTGTGAATCCATAAAAGCCTGTACGATTATTCTATATACCTTGAATACATTTTCTTGTCCAGACAAGAGACTTGCATTATTACTTAGCTAGTTTGAGTTATTTTTTGAGGGGGGAAGGGGAACTTTCCCCTAAAGGGACAGGTGCCAAAACCCAAGAGTTCCCCTTCCCCTCAAAACGCTTTCATTACTACAGCATTAAATACAGGTATAATTTTATTTGCGCTTTTTAAAGATGAAAGGCTTTTTTATCAATAAGAAAGTTTGTTTTATAAAATTCTAGCCCCATCTTCTTGTACCAATATCATAAATTCGCGACGCACTCCGCCCCATTCGGGGTAATATAAGCCCGGCTCCACTGTCACTACCATACCTTCCTGCAAAGGAATATGGCAACGCGGACTTAAGCTAGGGCCTTCGTGAGTTTCAAGACCTACGCCATGCCCAAGGCCGTGAGTAAAGGCATCTTCCACGCCTTCTTCTTCAAAAACATTTCTGGCAACTTTATACACATCACTACATAAAACGCCTGGTTTAATGGCAGCAATGGCGGCTTCTTGTGCTGTGCGCACCAGCTGTTGCGTAAGCATAAAATGCACAGGTGTATCTCCCTCGCCCACCCAAAAAGTGCGCGTTTGGTCAGAGCAATAGTCCTGCACACGACAACCCACATCAATGAGCACCGGAGAGTTTTCTGCGATACAAGTAACACCGGGTATGGCATGAGGCAAAGCAGCATTGGGGCCCACTGCTACAATATTACTAAAAGCTAGCTCCGAAGCGCCTCCTTCACGAAAAAATTTCTCTATGGCCCAAGAAAGATCGGCTTCACTGCGCCCCACATGCAATTCTGTATATACCCATTCCATAAGACGATGATTGAGATCGCACGACTTCTCCATAAGAGCAATTTCTGTGCTATCTTTTATCATACGCAATGATTCCACAATGTTTTGCGCCGAACTTAAGCTTAAGCCATGAGCAATTTTCTGATAAAAATCTGCGCTAACAATAGACTTTTCTACGCCTATTCGTCCTTGTACTTTTTCTTGTAAAAGGCGGCGAATATGCCCTGCGGCGTCACCGCCATAAATGGAGATATAGGCTTCATCCCACAAGCGACGCGCAGCATCTGTATAGCGCGCATCAGTGCAAAGCCAGTCTTTACCAGAAGCTGTAATGATTAGGCGCCCTGCGCTTTCATTGCATTGTGGGTCATGCAATTCAAAACCGGATAAATAAAATCTGTTGGCCGCATGACTTATGAGCAAAGCATCCAAACCCACCGCACGCATTTTTTTTCGTACATTTTCTCTGCGCTGGGTGTATATTTCAGTATTCATAAAACAAACCTTCTTTTATTATCTATAAAAACAGTCATGATTACTTTTTAGGCTGATTTTTCCCGAAGAAGCCATTGTTCTAAAGTTTGCTGCAATAACTGCGGTGAAATGGGTTTACCAATATGGGCATTCATGCCTGCATCTTCGCAGGCTTGCCTATCCTCGTGCATCACATTGGCAGTCATGGCCACAATGGGAACTTCTTTTGCATAGGCTAAATCAAGATTACGAATGGTCTTGGTTGCCTCGAGACCGTTCATGGTAGGCATTTGCAAATCCATGAAAATGAGGTCATATTTTTCTTTTTGAAACATTTGCACTGCTTCTAGCCCATGATTAGCAAATTGTATGTCCAGATGATACTCTTCCATCATAGCCGCGGCAATTTCTTGATTGATAAGATTATCTTCCACTACAAGAACTTTCTTGCCGCGCATGTTTTCTCTTTTATATTGCTCTTGCTCTAATTCCATTCCAAAAGAAGTCATTTCTATTTTTTCTTCCAACATATCTTTGGAAGCCACTTGCACAGGTAAGGTACATATAAATTCAGCGCCTTGACCAAGAGTAGATTGCAAACTGATGTCACCATCCATAAGTTGCAAAATACGCTTGCTGATGGCCAATCCAAGGCCGGTTCCACCAAATTTACGCGAGGTAGATGTATCCGCCTGAGTAAAAGGCTGAAACAAAGCAGCAGCTTGCTCTGCAGAAAGACCAATACCCGTATCTTTCACACGGCATTCTAAAATACAATGACTATCATCTATTTTTTCTTTTATGCAGACATGCAAGGATACAGAACCTCTTTCTGTAAATTTAATGGCATTACTTAAAAGATTGAGCAAAACTTGATTCAATCTTTCCCCATCGCCTATTATAAGTTCCGGCACATCTGTATCTATAGAGCGATGAAATTCTAAGCCCTTCTCCTTTGCGGAAAAATAGGTGATACTATAAACGGCATCTATATTTGTATACAGGTTGAAAGGCACACGTTCTAAAGCCATTTTATTAGCTTCAATTTTTGAAAAATCTAAAATATCATTAATGATACGCAAAAGGCCCTTGGCTGAAATAGTTATTTTTTCAATATAATTTAACTGAGTTACGCTTAAATTACTTTTATCAAAAACATGTAAAAAGCCCAATACTGCATTCATGGGAGTGCGTATTTCATGGCTCATGGTGGCTAAAAAGTCGCTCTTGGCTCTAGCGGCACGCTCTGCTTCGTCCTTAGCAAACATAAGTTCCGTTTGCACATCGTGAATGGCCGTTACATCATCTGCCCACACCATATTATGCCATGTTCCAGACCATGTGGTACCCACCACAGACAGGCTCAACTTACGCACATTATTATCGTCTCCTACCATATCTACAAGCACATCATAAACATTAATGCCATCACTTACCTTGGCGGCAATTTCTTCACCTATTTTTTCTATGCCCATAACGTCTAGAGGTAAATGCTGACCGACAACAATGCCCTTACCCATTTTATACATGGCAGGATTGCAATAGCGTACTACTTTATCGGAAGTGTATAAAAATCCAGACGGGCTACTATCTAAAATTTCATGGACGCGATGCACTTCTGTTTCAAGTTGCCTTTGCAATTTCATATTTTCAGTAATATCAATAGCAATATTCACAGCATACTTTATATGTCCGCCCTCATCATATACAGGGGTAATGATATTACGAAATACATATTTTTCTCCGTTAGGAGCGCTAAACTCAAACATACTACTTTCTGTAATGCCGTGATGCAATACTCGCGCTATCATCTGCATTTGCTTTTCAAAAAATTCATCACCCATAAATCGCTTCACAGCTTCTCTCACCTCTGTGTGATGAGAAAGACCCATAATTTTCATGGTGGACTTATTAATAAGATGTACCCCTTCGTAGGAGTGAACCATAAGTCCATGCGGCAAGCTATTGATTATTTGCTGAAGTTCTGCCATTTGCTTGGCAGCCATTTCCATTTCCAAAGCATTTTTTTGCGCTGTAGCATCTACGCCCAAAAGGAGGTACATATTTTTTTGGCCAACATAGGGAATGGCAGTGCACTGTATTTGGAAAGGTTTGTTATTTTCAGGGGCTAAAGTGAGTATAAAATTATTTTGCGTGCGTAAAAGCTCTTGTAATTTTTCAGCGGTAGAGCTTGGCATGTAATCCAATAAGGAATTATTTTGCTTATCAGATGTCCACCCCATATAATTATAAAAATATTCATTGGCGAAGTGTACATTACCTTGTAAATCTATATCTAAGTAAAAAATATTACCAGAATCTATAATGCAACTCGAAAGATTGTTATAACGTTTGAAAACCTTTCTCATTTTGAGCAAATACAACACACAAACCAATAAGCCAAAAAGTAAAAAAACGATAAAGGCTATGGAGAAATACCAGAGATTTTCCATTTGTTTAATAGCATAGTCACGCGGTGCAATACAAAAAACACGCCAACCCGAAACACCAACAGGCACCTCACATACAAAACTTTCCACGCCTTTAAACTTCATAGAAACTTGAAAACTATACAGCTTTTCAAAAAAATCCACACCACTTTGAGAAAGAAAACTTTTTTCTGCAAAGCTAATATCTTCGTCAATACTAGCCTGACTCATACGCCCTTGGTCTACATATTTTCCCTGCCTATCCACAAAAAACAAATCAGCACCCAAGTGCGATTTCCCTTTTTCACCGTAAGAAAATTTAGGGTCAAGGGCACTTTCTAGCGCTACCAAAAGCCCTGCTATCTTTCCTTCATTATAAATAGGCACTGCGTGCGCTATATATGGGGTGGTACCATCTTCTGCCTCGATGATGGACGAAAGAGCAAATTCACCTTGCAAAGCCTTTTTAAAATAAGCATGATTTTTTACGTCATATTTTTTTTCTTTAATAGAATGCGCATTGCCATGCACATCTACCACCAACATGTCATGCCAGTGACTTTTTTCCATTTCTCCGAATAAGATAGCAAGTTTTGTGTTCATGCTCACATGTTCACTAGAAATATAAGGACGGCTAGCCATTTCTTGTAAAATAGCACTACTTCTTTTAAGGCGATCTCCAGCCACAGTGGCGGCATGTGTGCTTCGATTTTTTATAGTCTGCATCATAGTTCCGTATAAAACTTCATGCAATTGTACCACATAAAAAAAACCCAAGGCTAGCAAGGCAATTGGAACACAACATAAAAAAATAAGAATCTTTCGAACATCTAACCGTTCTGACTTTCGCAATGACATAAACCATCCGCATACATATGACACATAAGAAAAATTTTTTGTGAAAATGTAGTATTTTAAAATCCTAAAAGCTGTAAAAAACAGTATGCACTCACGGCAACAAAAAGTTACCTTTATAAACAACACGCGTAAAGAAAGTCTCTAAATACCCAGTTCCTTTACATTATCTACTAAGCCATTTATCTCTTTATGCTAAAAAAAATGTGATAAAAACTTAGTTCACACCCATTATGTAGAATTTATTTTAAATTTTTATTACACAAAAGAAAAATGATGGCAAGTTCTCTTTACAAGAGCGCGTGCCTGCGGTAGTTTAGAAAGAACTTGATGCCTTATTTTTTACTAAGCCATGAGTATATTTATGGACACAACAACGCATAAAACTCTCCGCCCCTTGCAAACGCAGCAGCGAAAGCAATTATATTCTTTAAATGAACTTAAAGAAAAAAATGAGCGTGAAAACACAGCACAAAAAATGCTGGGGTTTCACTATCCCTACCCTAAGAAAAAGCTCTCTATTTTAGCCCGCTTAGGCATTTGGACGGCAAGTTTATTGCTTATATTATTACTATCTATAAGCAGTAGCCTTGTCTACCTTACATCCCCTTGGGGCGAAGAAAGCCTTACTGACCTTGTAGAAACCAGTATCAACTATTTTGGTAAGCCCATGGATTTACGCGTCAGCATTGCTTCCTTGGGTGATTTATGGAAGGGAAGGATACATATTGTCAATTTGCGCATCTATGATTCCTATGGGCCATGGATACGTATCAGTGAGGGAACCTTACACCCAGATTGGGTAAGCTTAGTGCGTAGCATTGCGGCCTCGTGGCGTTATACACGTGATAATCACATTCCACCGCATTTTTTTAGAAACAATGCCCCCATAGTTTCTCTGTCCAATACACGCAACAATACACACCACTCTAATGTGATAAATCTGCCTTTTGTTATGGAGCATGGAGGTTCTTCTGTGCAAGACATACAAGACAGCCACGATGAGCAACATAAAAAAGAGTCAAAAAATGAGTCCCAAGCTTTAGAAAATTCTGAGATTACTCAAAAAAAGCTTGTAGACAATTTATTGGTCGCTAAAGATATTTTAAATAATAAAGTAGTCTTAGGGCTTTACAGTGGTACACTAGTTAATGTGGTTATGCCACGTTTTCCCAAATACATTCTGAAAGAAGAAGAAAATACCATAGACCCACAAAATCTTTTTAGCTTTTTACCACCATGGTTGGCTCTTGATGTGGGGGAGTTGGAATTTGCCGACTTTCAATTGGGCCCCGATGCACGATCCATAAATTTTTCCACACGTTTACATGGACAAATAAGCAGTGAAAAACTTTTATTGCGTAGCACTTTACTAGCCGCAAAGTCTATTTCTTCACAGTGGGTTTTACCTGCCATTCAAGAACTTCCCGACGATGTAATGATTTCTTTAAGCAAAATGGATAATTTTTTACAAACAGATTCCAGAGATTCCACTTCAAAATACCGCGATTTATTACAAACAAGACGTGTTTTGGGGTACTTTACCCTTGATTACGATAAAGGCGACATAGATTTACGGTGGCAAATACAAGATTCTTTACTTATGCCTCTTGCTTTTAGCGGCGTAGATATATTGTGGACACGCTCTCGCATTTTAGCGCAAATTCCTACATGGCCCCCTACACCAGACCAACCCTTGCAGGCGCGTTTTGCCAGTCGCTACGGTTTGCGCCTTGTACAAGACAGCAAAATAATACCCACTTCTTCATCCACCGGACAACTTTTTTGGGATAGTAATAAGATTATCTTACGCGATATTGATGTACAAAGCCCTGCTCAGTCACCCAACCTTTCTATCAAAGCCAGTCTAGGTTATTCTCCCCATGAGGGCTTTGGCTCACACCTTATGTTCTCCATTACAGAACTTGAACCTTTTGTCACCGTATTTGGCATAGATACCAAGCAGTTTCCTATAGGGGGGCCGCTAGAAATTGATTCGTATGTGTCACGCGGGGGAGATCTACTTTTTTGGTGGAGTAAGCCCCTACCCCCAGTACAAGGCCAGCGCTCCCTGCCGGGATATTTTGCCAACCCTCATGATGGAAGTATTCTTGCTAAAAATGTACTACGTTATATTAAGAACACATATGCCTCTGCCAAAACCGTAGAAAAGGCTCAGGAAAAACTTCTTTCTGCCGCATCACCGAATGAAAAATCTGACACCTATGACGCGACCCATCCCCCTAAAAAAGGAATTCTTGCCAGCACAAGCCCCTTTGGAAAAACAGAATTTGGCCCCTTGCCTATTCCGTCGCAGGGCTCCGACGGGCTTATTTACTCCCTTAAGATAGAAAGCCCTCAACTGCGCCTTCCCAAAGGAAATATTGATAATGTTTTCTTAAGTGTCAATGGCACTTCTGCTCATGCTCCCAGCACACCAGAAGGGCAGCGTTTTTATACACGACATAAAAAAAGCTCAAACCCAAACTTACCACTTTCTGATTTTACATCACAGGGTATACCAAGAGGTCTATTAGGAAATGTGTTTTTACGCTTTGGAGACGTGTTTAAACATGGCACCGGCATTTTAACCGGAGATTTTTTTGCTGGTGGTGCTTACAAAAATGCAAAAACATTTCAATTGCGCCTTCACGATATAAACTTAGACTTCCCTGGAATTTCAGGAGATGGAAACATGGCCTTTGCCTATGCTCTGCCCATCGTAAAAAGACGTTGGCCTTGGGTTGATGGCGACTTAAATATACATATTGATAATTGGGATTTTATGGCTACGCTATTTGAAAGCCCTGTGCGCACCAACAATGCTACCCTCTTTTCCACTTACAA
>CAZBDD010000060.1:0-7594 GCA_964490475.1 uncultured Desulfovibrionaceae bacterium | reverse complement strand
AGGCGGTCGCTCTATCCAACTGAGCTACGGGAGCACACGGTAGGCATGTAATAAATAATTATTGCCTAAGGCGCAAGATAAAAATGCGTGAACTTGCTACATTGTTTTAATAGTGTAGCTCTAACAACTATACTATGAAAGCTCTAGCCAATTACTTTTAAGGAAACGATTTCTATTTTGCCTATTCTATACAAGCGGGGTTTGTTAAAACAAATCTTTCATCAGCATTTTTTTCACCCCACTCGCACATAAGCTCAAGAATGGGCATAAGTGTTAGTCCTTTATCTGTAATTGAATATTCTACACGCGGCGGGATTTCATTGAAGCTTTGCCGTAAAATTAAACCATCCATTTCTAATTCTCTCAATTGATTAGTTAAAGTTTTTTGCGAAATACCTTTAACTTCTCTCATAAGATCTTTAAAACGCCTTGTTCCATCTTCTGCAAGCATGTATAAAATCAAAGGCTTACATTTTCCACCTATCATTTTAAGTGTAACTTCTATCTCTGATGCCACTACTATTTTATCCATTAGTCACCTTCCTTTCACTAAGAGAAAACAATGTGCCATATTGACTAGTTTTTACTAATGAAATATAGAACACCTAAACAGTAAATTATACTATAACAGTAAAAAAATCAAGATTAAGCTAATACGCTATGAGTTTAAACTTTCACACAGCTTTAGGTTCGTTGTTTGAAACAAAGCAACAAATTATTAAAAAGCCGATTTTAACAGTTCAGTCAAAGAATATGTAATACGAAGAAGCAAAAAAATCTAAATACACAACATATTGGAAATATGTAAGCAACTTAAATTTTTTGCACAAACAAAGCAGACAGTTTCCTAAACTGGCTGATAACCTTTTGATAATAAAGTAGGAGTTTACTAATGATGAGAAAAAAAATACTACAACTTCTTATTTTAACATTTTTATTTGTGGTAGCACTTCCTACAGCACATGCTGCACCTGTTCCCCCCGCCGCAAGTGACAAAGCAACTGTAGAAAAAGTACAGTTTAAAAATAGAATATCCATTAATATTGTAGGTGACTTATATCTTCCCAAAAACTTGGATACATCTAAAAAGCATCCAGCCATTATTGTTGGGCATCCGTTTGGTGGTAATAAAGAACAAACAGCCGGTTTGCATGCACAAAAGCTTGCTGAGCTTGGTTTTATAGCTTTGGCTTTTGATGCTGCTTTTTATGGAGAAAGTGGCGGCATGCCTCGCAATACCGAAATGCCTGATGTGCGTGTAGAAGACTTTAGTGCCGCTGTTGATTTTTTAAGTAATCATGCACTAGTTGATAAAAACCGTATTGGTGTTTTGGGTATTTGTGGCGCCGGTGGTTATGCCATTGCTGCAGCAAAAATTGACCCACGCATGAAGGCCATTGCTACAGTAAGCCTAGTTGATATGGGCGAACGTAATAGAAAACAAGGCTTTGCGCGCACTGCCAAACTTTCACCTGAAAAACGTGCGGCACTCCTTGAAGCTATGGCAGAACAAAGGACAAAGGATTTTGTTGCTGATAAACCCCACTACACAAGTAATATTCCCACCAAGGGGCCCAATGAGTTTTATGAATATTACAGAACAGCTCGCGGCGCGCACCCTCGTGCAACGACGGATTACACCTTTATAAGCAATGCAAGCTTGCTCACTTTTTATCCCCTTATTGACATAGAAACCATTGCGCCACGTCCGTTATTGTTTATTATGGGAGACAAAGCAAGCTCCATATATTTCAGTGAAGAAGCTTATGCTAAAGCTGCTGAACCTAAAGAATTATACATCATAAAGGATGCAATTCACACTGACCTTTATGATAATCCCACATTTATGAAAGATTCTATTCAAAAGCTAAAAGACTTTTTTGAGAAAAATCTTTAATATAAAACATTTTAAATTAAGAATTGGAGAAAATGATGAAAAAACTTGTTGTTATTACTGGTGCAAGTTCAGGTTTTGGTAAAATTTTGGCAGAACAATTTAGTGCAGCAGGCCACCCCCTACTCCTTCTTGCTCGTAGAATTGAACTCGTAGAAGCTATGAATTTACCAAATTCCATTTGCAAAAAAGTTGACGTAACAGATAAAGCAGAATTTGAAAATGCTGTTCGTCACGCCGAAGAAAAATATGGTAAAACTGACCTACTCATCAATAATGCCGGTGTCATGATGCTTGGTAGCCTAGAAGACCAAAACGCAGCAGAATGGAAAACCATGCTTGATACCAACGTACTTGGCGTTATGAACGGAATGCAAATTGTGATGGCTACCATGAAAGCCCAACAATGCGGTACAATTATTAATATATCTTCCATTGCAGGCGTAAAGGCTTTTGGCAACCATGCTGCGTATTGCGCTTCAAAATACGGTGTTGTTGGCCTTAGCGAAGTAGCCAGAGAAGAGCTTGCTCCACATAATGTTCGTGTTATTACTATTTGCCCCGGAGCTGTAGCCACAGAGCTTTTAAGCCATACAACAAATCCCGATATAATAAAAGGATACAAAGAATGGACAAATACCGTTGGTGCTACAAATATTAGCGCTGAAGATGTAGCCACAACCATCAAGTTTGCCTATGATATGCCGCAAGGTGTTTGTTTAAGACACATTCAACTGGCTGATACCAAGCAAAACGTATAACAGGCTGTTAGCAAATTTTATACGAATCTTTATTTTTGCTAAAACTTAGAAGACAATCATTAATCCTTTATTCCCGAGAGAAGACCTCTGCACAATTACAAATGAATGGATTGCTTCGTCGCTAGGTTCCTCGCAATGACTTGGTATTACAACAAAAGTCATTGCGAGCGAAGCAAAGTAGCCACCCAACGGGCGCCGAAGGCGTTTGCGTTTGCGAAAAATGAGCAATTACGCAAATGGACAGCAAAGCATCCATGTATTTTAACGTTTTTTTGGATTATGCAGAGGTCTCGAGAGGAGGAATTTTTTTTAAAAAAACTCCTCCTTTTTGTGGAAAATAAAACCTCTGTATAATAATCATTTACACAGAGGTTTTCTATTATATATTGTTATGATTTTTTATTATGCACCATGATGGCCCAACAAAATCTTTTCTGCTTCAACATTCCAAAGACCATTATGCTCAACAACACTCTTATGCAACTTAGCAAAGAGCGGATCTGTTTTGCCAAGTTCTTCAAAGTCTTCAATGGCGGTGAGTGGCATATTTATATGTGTGTAACTTAAAATCTTTCCAGCAAGAATTTCCGGAAGTTTGGCAGTAGTTTCGGCCACAGCATCTAAACCACATATATGGCTTACCATCACTGCGGTATGCAATTTACCTTCTTCGGAAAGCTTTATAGCTTCTTTCAAGTCATCGGTGTTGCCACCAGTACTTCCTAAGATGTGCGTAGACATATAGTGACAATTATATAAATTGATATTTGCCGTAAAGTCAGCTTGAGAAGGCCCAGCAAAGAAGTTCATGCAACCATCAAAGGCCATGAGTTTATCACCAAGTTCAGCCAATTCCTTAATAGGGGCATATACAAAGACATCATCATAGCCTTTGCCATCACTCAAGTCGAGTAATTCTTTATAAATATCTGCACTGTTGCGTGGATTAATATACACAAGCTCCACACCTTTTTCGGCAGCAAATGCGGGTGTAATCAATTCCTTAGCGCGTGCAATACGATTGTCATCCACATCGGTAACTACCACACGAGTGGGCTTATTACCAGCTACGAGGGGATATTCAATGGCGCCCAAACCCATGGGGCCGCAACCGCCCAAAATAAGAACGTTGCCGCCCTCTTTAATACCCATGGCATGGTCATAGTTTTGCTTATTAGTATGGTACATAATGTTATAACCACCAATGATGCAACTCATGGGTTCGCCCAAAGATGCGTCAAAGTAGGCTTCTCCATTATAATGCAATAAGCACCCTATTTCCATAACTTCCTGTGGGATAATGCAATATGTAGCAGAACCACCAAAGAATTCATAAGAATAGCCAGGAGATGCTAAACTACCTTTGTAATTTAATGCTGGTTGCAAGGCAAATTTTTCACCTTCTTTAAACTCGTGTTGCCATTTTTTACCAACTTTTACAATATCTCCAGCAAATTCATGACCTATAATAATGGGATTGGTGTCCACATTTTGTGGGCAACGCTTATGCGCTTTGCCTTGTCTAAGCAATTTATAGGTAGACATGCAAATACTATCGCTAATAATCTTTACTAAGATTTCATCATCTTTAATTTCTGGAAGAGTAAACTCTTCGAGGCGTAAATCGTCGGCTCCGTACATACGAACCGCTCTTGTCACAGTAGACATTTTAACTCCTTATAGTAGTTATTTATATGTAAAAGACACTTGTTCACGCAAGGTCTTTATAAGTTCTAAAGAGGGGGCTTTAGTGCCTTCGGTAGTCACAGCGCCAGCGCTAGAAGCTATGGCAAGGCGCACCGTATCTTCTAAGTCATAGCCCTGTTCCACAGCATAGGCTACAGCCCCAACCATACTATCACCGGCTCCCACTGTGGATGAAGCTTTAACCTTCAGCGCAGGTGTCACAACACATTGTGTTGCAGTTACAAAAATTGCTCCTTCATGACCTAAGGAAAGAGCCACAATACCAACACCCTTACTTTGTATGAGTTGCTTGCACAGCGTTATAAGCTCATCTGTGCTCACATCCTTGGTATTATTTATACCATAATAGCTTAACAACTCTTCTTTATTTGGTTTCACAAAGTCCGGAGCTGCTTCTAGGGCTTTTGCAAAGGCTTCACCATCAGCGTCTACAAAGACTTTCGCACCTTGAGCTTTAAGCTTTTCGGTAAGTTCCTTATAAAAACTAGGCTCAGCCCCTGCATGCATGCTTCCGGCTAGCACAAAAATACTGTGTGAATATTGCTGTGCATAAGCAGAAAGAAGCTCTAAAAGCTTGATTTCTTCAGCCTTAGTAACCGTGATACCAGGATCATTGACTTCAGTTATGCCATGCTTTTCATCCAACAATTTAAGATTTATTCTCGTAGTGCCTTGCACATGCACAAAATTATGCGTCAGAGAAAGTTGATCCAACATGGATAAAAGAGCATCGCCCGTACTGCCTCCTACAAAGCCTGTGGCCAGAGATTCTCCCCCAAGGGTCGCAATGAGTTTAGAAACATTAATTCCCTTACCCCCTGCATCAATCTGGCTTTTTTGAATACGGTTCAAGCCACCCGGCACCAAGGGCATAATGGTAGCAGTTTTATCCAATGCAGGATTCAGCGTGACAGTGATAATCATATTTAGCCTACGAAAAGTTCTAAAATCTTTTCTTTAGTAGCAGTAGCTACAAGTTCTTCTACTTGGCTTTCTTCTTCGAGTTTTTCAACAATATTTTGCAAAATTTCCAAGTGTTCATCACCAATAGCGGCTATACCCACTACTAATTTTACCATCTCTTCGTCCCACTGAATTCCTTCAGGGTAAGTAATAACACACACGCCAGTTTTCTTAATGTGGCATGCAGCTTCCTTTTCTGCGTGTGGGATGGCAATAAGATTGCCAATGGCTACAGAAAAGCTTGCATCACGAGCTATCATGCTAGGAACGTAGGCTTCTTCTACTGCACCAGCTTGAACTAGCATAGCACCGCAACGCTTAATAGCATCTTCTTTTGATTCCTTAGCCTGACCCAAAACAATGTTTTCAACTGTAAGCATATTATTTTCCTTTCTTGTTATACTTTATACACAATGCCATCTTCTATCTTAAGCTCTGCCAAAAGAACATCATATTCTGGCGCGTTTAAGAAATTACTAATGAGCACTAAATGCGCTGTCGCATTAGCTTGAGCTGCGCGCTCGCCTAATTGTTTATGTGTTACCACAATATCGGCATCGGCAGGAATCTCACTCACTGGCGAGTGCTTGACTTCAATGCCTTCAAATCCTGCGGTGCTGAGTTTTTTACGCAACTTTGTGGCACCCATGGCAGAGCTGCCCATGCCTGCATCACAGGCAAAAATAATTTTTTTAACAATACGTTTCGTATTTTCACTTGTAGCTTTATCCTCAGACGTACTTGCTGTGCTTTCAGAAGCCGTACCCTTAGCTGCGGCTTTCATATCTTGCATTTTTGCTGCGGCTTCCGCCATGGAATCTTCGCTTTCTTCACTATCTTTGGCAAAAGCCTTGAGTAAGATTACGGATAAGGCAAAAGTTACAATAGCTGACAAAGAAATGCCTGCCACGTTAGCCACATATGAACCTGACGGAGTCATTAAAAGTTCTGCAAAAATACTTCCTGGAGCAGCAGGCCCAGTAAGACCACCACCCAAAGCGCCAATAGTGAAAACACCTACCGAACCGCCTGCAATCAAAGCTATTATGAGTATAGGATTCATGAGTACAAAGGGGAAATAAATCTCATGGATACCACCAAGGAAATGGATTATGGCAGCCCCAGGAGCGCTACTTTTAGCAGAACCCTTTCCTACGAGCATATACGCTAGCAAGAGCCCTAGGCCGGGGCCAGGATTGGACTCAATCATAAAGAATATGGATTTACCAGCTTCCGCTACTTGTTCGGCACCAAGAGGTGTAAATACTCCGTGATTTATGGCATTATTAAGAAAAAGTACCTTGGCAGGCTCTACTAAAATAGATGTCAGAGGAAGCAGACCGTGATTTACAAGAAAACTTACCCCAACGCCCAAAGCGTCGGTACTAACTTCCACTGCTGGGCCAACGCCACGAAAAGCTAAAATAGCAAGAACAGTACCTAAAATGCCTGATGAAAAATTATTAACAAGCATTTCAAAACCGGCAGGAATTTTCCCTTCAATCAACTTATCAAAAGTTTTTATGGTAAAACCACCCAGTGGCCCCATAATCATGGCACCAAGTAGCATAGGGGTTGTTGGCGCACCCATAATAACACCAAATGTAGCGACAGCACCTACAACGCCGCCCCTAACATCGTGTATAGCTTTACCGCCAGCAAAACCAATTAAGATAGGTAGTAAGTATGTGAGCATAGGGCCCACGAGAGCCGCGAGCTCTTTATTAGGAATCCAGCCAACGGGGATAAACAAAGCTGTAATAAGTCCCCAAGCAATGAAAGCCCCAATGTTTGGCATTACCATGCCGCTTAAAAAGCGGCCAAACAATTGAATCTTTTTTTTCATACTGTCTAATCCTTCATATCATCTTTAATCTTATTGGTTTTACAAACAAAGTATCATCTAAAATTTAGGCACTAATTTATACTTGTACAGAGTTTTTTGCACCTTTTTTAGTAATATTTCTCTTGACAAATTTAAGTCTAACGTACATTTTTCAAAAAAATTAAGGTGTTTTATGAAAATATACGATCAACATTTACATACTTTTCTCTCTAGTGATTCTGAAGAAAAATTTGAAAATTATCTTCAAAAAGCACAAGAGCTCGGGCTAAGCCACTTTGTGAGTACCGAACATTTGGATTTGTCTTGCATTGGTCTTGGTAAAGATGATTTACCGGACTTAACCTTGCAAAAAAACATTTGCCAAACATTACAAAAAAAATATCCTATCCAAATTTTACGGGGTATTGAACTTGGTTATAAGTA
>CAZBDD010000059.1:4994-7697 GCA_964490475.1 uncultured Desulfovibrionaceae bacterium | reverse complement strand
AATGGTTCCTTGGGCTGATGCCAATGTGCATGTGCTTACACATTGTTTAGATTATGGTACTGGCGTTTTTGAAGGCATTCGCACCTATCGATGTGCTGATGGCACATCTTCCATTTTTCGTCTACAAGAGCATGTTGAACGCTTTTTTAATTCCATGAAAATTTTAGGATTAGAAATTCCCCATAGCCAAGAAAGCGTGTATGATGCTATTCTTGAAACTGTAAAAATAAATAAACTTACAGAAGGTTATATTCGCCCTTTAAGCTTTGTGGGCTATGGTGTTTTGGGCATACATCCACAAGACAACCCCATTCAAACCATCATTGCCGTTTGGCCTTGGGGTGCATACCTTGGAGCAGACGCTTTAGCCAATGGTATTGGTATTAAAACATCTACTTTCACCCGACATCATGTGAATGCCATGATGACCAAGGCTAAAACCTCAGGCAATTATGTCAACTCTGTGCTTGCCAAAATGGAAGCTGTGGCAGACGGTTACCATGAAGCCCTTATGCTAGACACCAATGGTTTTGTATCTGAAGCTACAGGCGAAAATATTTTTATTGTGCGTAATAAAGTTATTAAAACTACACCTCCCACATACATTCTTGGCGGCATTACCCGCGAAAGCATTATGACATTAGCCCGAGATCTTGGCTATACTGTGGTAGAGCAACAATTTACCCGCGATGAGCTTTATGTTGCCGACGAGGCTTTCTTTACTGGCACTGCCGCTGAATTAACGCCCATCAGCGCTGTGGATAAAAGAGTTATTGGCAGTGGAAAAGCCGGTGAAATAACAAAGCACCTACAAAAAGAATATTTTGATGTGGTAAAAGGTGCTAACCCAAAATACGAAGCATGGCTAAGCCGCTATAGCGTATAATTTAGAACTGTATTATTAAAAATACAAGAAATCATATGGGGGAGGATAACGAACCGTTAAGCCTCCTCCAAAAAAATTGCCATGAAACATACATCACTTGCTGCCCATTATCGTCCTCAAACTTTTGCTGAGGTGACAGGTCAAGACATGATTACCACTGTTCTTTCAAGAGCAGCGGCAGAAGATCGTGTGGCGCCGGCCTATCTTTTAAGTGGCACTCGTGGCGTGGGAAAAACGACCATTGCCCGCATTTTAGCCAAAGCACTTAATTGTAAGGAAGCGCCCACCACAGAACCATGCAATGTATGTTCCCATTGTCTTATGATTACACAAGGTAATCATGTAGATGTTACCGAAATTGACGGTGCCTCCAACAATAGCGTCGACGATGCCAGAGCCTTACGAGAAAATATAGGCTATGCCCCCATGGAGGGGCGCTATAAAGTCTTTATTATCGACGAAGCCCATATGCTTACACGTTCTGCTTTTAATGCGCTATTGAAAACATTGGAAGAACCGCCACCGCGTGTGGTCTTTATCTTTGCCACTACAGAAGTACATAAATTTCCCATTACTATTGTAAGCCGTTGTCAGCATTTCATCTTTAAGCGCCTTTCAGAAGATGGTTTGGTAGCGCACTTAAGCCGTGTACTAGAAAAAGAAGCTGTAAGTTTTGATGTACAGGCTGTGCGAACCATTGCGCGACGCGCTTCAGGCTCAGTACGTGACAGTATGTCCTTACTAGGTCAAACACTAGCCCTCGGTCAGGATAGTTTGACCATGGAAAGCACACGCTCTGTTCTTGGCCTTGCAGGACAAGAGCTTTTTGTAACGCTTTTCCAAGCCATTGCCAAACAAGATTGCCCTGCTGTCATCGACATTATGCAAAAATTAAGCGACCAAGGCATTGATATTGGATTCTTTTTACGAGAACTTATCCACTTGTGGCGTACACTTTTCTTATTGCGCGAAGCAGGCCCAAGCATTGTGCCTTCGCTAGAGCTTACACAAGAAGAAAGCCTTCTTTGGTCTGAACTTTCGTCTCAATTTGCGTCGGCACATCTTCATGCCGCTTGGCATATGACCCTGGATGTGCAAAGAAAAATTATTCATAGCCCCGAACCTGCGGCGGCTTTGGAATTATTATTACTCAACCTTACGCTTATGCCACGGCTTTTGCCCGTACATGCTGTACAGCCCATGGATCAAACGGCGCATTCGGGCGCGGCATCTGGACAACACGACCTTAATAGAAACGCCGTGCCCACAGCAGGCAACGTGGCACCATATACTACGCAGGGCAGCACACAAGGCAGCATGAATCAACACATGCCGCAGCGTGGACATGCACAAAACACTCCTGGGGAGAGCTCTGCCCCTTTGCCCGACGTTGATCCGGAGCCTGAGCCGTCTGCATCATGTTCTGAACCACAAAGCACCGCGCCATGTGCCCCCATACAGTCGGTACAACCCATGCCCCCTATGGAAGGCGCCCAAGAAACAATGCACGCCCCCGTTGCTACCATGCCCTCTTGGCAAGAGCTGCAAGGGGCTTTAAGTTCAGTATTGGCAGAATATATGTTACGTCAAGCTCAGGGCGAATTTGTGGGAAATACCATGCGTATAGCGACGAAATCCCACATGATTTTTGAACATTTTCAAAAAAAACAAATAGAGCTTGAACAGATATTACACAAGGTGTGTGCATGCCCCATAAGCATAGAACTTATACAACCAACCACAACCTTTAAACCAGAAAGCATCCTCATTGAAGAGTTTTCTGCCCGTGAAGAATTACAAGAGTGCTTAACCATTTT
>CAZBDD010000059.1:0-4894 GCA_964490475.1 uncultured Desulfovibrionaceae bacterium | reverse complement strand
TCCTCATTGAAGAGTTTTCTGCCCGTGAAGAATTACAAGAGTGCTTAACCATTTTAGACGCGTCTATTTTTAAGGTGCGTCAACTTTAAGGAGTATATATCCCATGAAAAATATGAACGATTTATTACGCCAAGCCCAAGTAATGCAAAACAAAATTGCTAAAATGCAAGAAGAACTTGGTCAAAAAAGCTTTGAAGCTTCCAGCGGTGGCGGCATTGTAAAAGCAGAGGTTTCCGGCAAGCAAGAATTGCGTAGCCTTATTATTGACCCAAAAGCTGTAGAAGGTGGCGATGTGGAAATGTTACAAGACCTCATCGTTGCTGCTGTCAATGAAGCTAATCGTATAGCCAAAGAAAGCATGGAACGCGAAATGAGTGCCATAAGCGGTGGCATTAAACTACCCGGAATTTTTTAATTTTTAGTGATGGGGAATACTGTAAAGAATTGTCTCTTGTTGTAAGTCATTTTTTACCTAAGCAAAAATGCATACAGTCCTTTCTTTACAGTGTTTCCATAAAGTTTTCATGGCCTTGCCAGTATACTATATTATGTTGACATTATCCATATCAACATTTTAAAGACATAGTCACTTCTGCATGTAACGATATAATAAAGTAACACTTATGCCTACTCTAGTAGGCAGCGACAATAATTTCATGTGAAGTTATAACCTTCTGCCTAAAAGCACGCATTTTTATATCCGCAAAAATAGCCCTATTTCCTATAAGCAAAGTACCCTATTATGAAAGAACAAATTCCTGAACCTCTACGAAAAGTAGTGGAGCAACTTAGCCGATTACCCGGCTTTGGCCCCAAGTCTGCCATGCGCGCAGCCATGACGTTTTTGAAATGGCCAGAATCTGAAACGCGACGCCTAGGGCAAGCTATCCATGATTTACGCGACAATTTGCACTTATGTTCACGTTGTCATGCTTTAACTGCAGAAGAGCCATGCCTTGTATGTCGTGATAACACACGCGAAAGACATGTACTTTGTCTTGTTTCAGAGTGGGATAGTATGCTCACCTTAGAAGAAGGCGGTATTTTTAAAGGGCAATATTTTATTTTAGGTGGTCTTTTACAAGCAGGCAATGCGAATACCGACGGACTAGATTTAGACACTTTATTACAACGCTTACACGAAGGCGAAATTACAGAGCTTGTACTTGCCCTTGGCGCAACCCTAGAGGCCGATACCACGGGCGCTTACATAAGAAATTTATTAGCAAAACAATTTCCTTCCATAAAAATTACACGTCTTGCCCAAGGTATGCCGCTGGGCTCTGAGGTAAAATATATGGATAGAGAGACCTTGCGCCAATCTTTACAGTATAGGCAAGAAGTATAGCACTACACGAAAACAAGAATTTTTTATAAAGAAACACTCATTAAATGAATTGCGTAAGGTAACAAACTCTCTCAAACAATTTCTCATGCGCCACAATTTTAATTTTTAAAGATAAAATACTGACAACATGTTTTTTTGAAGGGAATAGCCTGAGAGAGGAACTTTTTTTCTAAAAAAATTACTCAGTTTTTTCTTTAAGGAGGCCATCCATGGAAATATTATCATTACCTTTAGTACAAGCCTTGTTGGCAGGTCTAGGGTCTTGGCTATCCATATCACTTGGCGCCGCTTTTATTTATACACGCAAAGAATTTTCACCGCGTATTTTAGAACTGATGCTGGGCGCCGCTGGGGGCATGATGCTGGGCGCTACTTTTTTTGCCCTGCTCTTACCAGCCATGGAACTTTCTGCCCCATGGGGTACGTGGGCCTTTATTCCCCCTGTGGTGGGCTTGTTTCTGGGTGCCGTCTTTTTACGCCTCTTCGACGCCTTTTTGCCCCACACTCACAATATGAGTGACACTACTGAAGGGCTTTCAACCTCATGGCATCGAAGTATCTTACTTGTCACAGCCATGGCTTTGCACCATATCCCCGAAGGACTTGCCATGGGCGTTTCTTACGGCGCTATAGATGTAGCTACAGCACAATCTACCGCGGGTATTTCTCTGCAAGATGCCGCCCTACTGACCCTTTCCATGATGTTACAGGGCATGCCCGAAGGTACTGTCGTGGCAATGGCTCTTTTACGCGAAGGTTTATCGCGCAATAAAGCATTTTTCTTTGGGATGATAAGCGGTTGTACTACGCCTATAGGTGCGCTGATTGGAGCCTTAACCACCAGCGCGGTAGCTGGCTTTTTGCCTGTTGCCTTAGCTTTTGCGGCAGGCGCAATGCTTTATATTATTGTGGAAGATATTATACCAGAATCTCAGGCTTCAGGTCATGGTAATGCCGCCACCATGGCAGTCATTGGCGGGCTTACTTTAGTAATGATATTTCAAACTATTTTTTCTTAAGAAAACGTGGAATAATTTTTTTTGAGAGGGGAAACTTTTTTAGGGGTGGATTGTCAACTATAAGTTCCCCCTTCTTAAACTCTCCCCTTCAAAAAAAACTATTACGTCAGTGTTTTACCCTTGCAAAAAAGTTTAAGGCCAAAAATACCAGCTACAATCTGTTTACTTTAGTTCCCGCATAGGTAAAGTTCCCTTTAACCATACTAAAAAAAGTTCCCTTATCAATACCAATAGGTCTGCCGCAAAGACACCATATTTTGCCATCGCGTTCTTGGGTATCGTACATTTTAGAAATACGTTCTTTATGACAACGCACCACTTCGCCTTGTCCTAATTTTTGGTATTTCCATAATTTACGCCTACACGCTGCACATTTTATTGTTAACATTAGAAAAATATACGTAAAGTATAAAAAATATGCAATACACATCTAATAAACATCTTGCCAAATATCTCATGCCATCTCAACAAAAGACGTACATATTCACTTGAAGCCTACTAAAAAGTAGCGTACAGTGCCCTCGTGGTTGCTGCAGGGTAAGGGCTCACAGCGAAAAACCTATTATAATTCACATAATCTTGATTGACTTACAAGCCTAGACAAGATGACTTACGCTTACTTCGTTAAAAGGTAATTCCCCTTTTAACAGGCCTTAAGGAAAATATCTCATGAACTTCATTCCAGAACATGTCTGCTCAAAACTCATTACTTTTGAAATATCCGATGACTTAACCGTGCATGATGTCGCTTTTGTGCGTGGTTGTGCTGGTAATGCTTTGGGTATAGCAGCCCTTGTAGAAGGCAGACCTGCTCAAGAAGTTATTGCTTGCCTTCGCGGTATTCGCTGCGGAGATAGACAAACCTCTTGTCCTGATCAATTGGCGCGCGCATTACACCAAGCTATCCAATCGCATTAATAATTATGATTTGTTTTTTTGTGGAGTATATTTACAAAAAAGCTGACACATAGTGTCAATATTTGTGGATGGATCAAAAAGGGTATCTACCAATGTTTTTGCATTCTCTGCCATGCGCAAGGCATTTTCTCTATCTTGCCATAAAGCGCGCATGGCATGAGCTAAGGCAAGGGCATCACGTTGTGGTACAAGATACCCCGTTTCGCCATGCTTTATTACATCTCCCATACTGGCCACTTGCGTCCCTATCACGGGTAAACTATGGCACATGGCCTCAATGACCACCGTGGGCAAACCATCAGAAAATCCTGTACCTTCTTCTACGACACTTGGCATAACCAGCATATCACTTTCTAAAATAGCTTGAGAAATGGCATCGTGGGCAACAAAGCCCAGCATAATTGCATGTTGCTCAAGGCTTAACTGTTTAATTTGCTGTTGCAACTCTTGCATAAGGTCCCCAGAACCTGCGATAGAGAGGCGCACATCTATGCCCTCACGCACAAGTTGCGCCACAGCATCTAAAAGATAACTAAAGCCTTTTTGTTCCACTAAGCGCCCTATGCCCAAAACTTTATACGGCTCTTGCATAGGTACTTTAGCAGCATTACAAGCAGGTAAAGTAGCTACATTGTAAACCAAGTGTAACTTATCTTGCTCCGTCGCTGATAAATATGAAGCCATGTGTGGTATATTTGAAGAAGAATCAGCCCGAGCAAAGGCACAAGCCGCAAGTTTTTCTTGCAAAAAACCATCAGGGGGACTTACGTCTCTAGCTCTGGCCGTAAAAGAGTACGCTATACCCTCAAGTTTATGAGCCACATAAGCTGCAGTGGCAGGGCCATTAGCCCAAGCGGCGTGAATATGCTCTATACCCAAATCTTTACAGCGTTCTGCCACATAAAAACCCGCAACAGCAGCCCATAGATTTTCCGCATACATTTCTTTATCACGCCAGCGCCGAAAAAGAATATCCTTCATGAGTAAAAAACACTTTTTGGGGGATTTTCTGAATCGACGCCAAAGTGCTGCTAAAATACTTCCAAAAGCTGAAATACCCATATGCTCTACAGGTATAGAAATATTTTGCATATGTGGAGCTAAATTTTTAGTTTTAGGACCATACAAACTAACCACATGCACAGGCAAATTTCGCTTATAAAGTGCATCCACTTCATAGAAAACAAAAGTCTCTGATGGCAATGGAAACCACAAAGACACATACAACACGCGCGGAAAAGTGTGTGTTTGTCTTGTGTCTTTATTGGTATTGTGCAAAGTCATACTTTATCCAAAACAAAAATGTTAGATGCACTACATGCAAATTGTCTTTTATATAGGAGCAATAGCAACAAGAAAAGCGTAGTTTTAAATGTTTTGTACACAGACAAAACATGCAGTACCCACAAATAAGGGGCACACTTTTTTCCACAAATTACTCATTGAAGGCTCAACAAGAGGTCAATATTATAGCCATATAGCATCAAGGCGTCAATGAAATTACAACAAAACAAAAAAGAGGAACTTAAAAAAGTTCCTCTTTACATAAAGCTCACATTACAGAGATACGTAAAAACGTATATTTAACTATTTTTCAAATTCTCTATAA
>CAZBDD010000058.1:2445-7747 GCA_964490475.1 uncultured Desulfovibrionaceae bacterium | reverse complement strand
CTTTTTGCACCCGATCTGTGGCAATAATAACTTCTTCGCCATCTTTTAAGCAAATAGCCGTGGGCGGCGTAAGGCGCATAAGAGCATCGATGGCAGAACCCGTACGCTCTCTGGCTTTGGATTCAAAATGCTTACCAAGGCCAATAAGTGCCAAAATCATACCTGAAGAATCAAAATATAAATTATTGGCAAAATGCTCTACTGTGGCCGTATCACCTACATGTTGCGCCATATACATACGAACAAGAGCGTACACACCAAAAAAAGCCGCCGTTGCTGAACCTAAACCTACCAAGGAATCCATGTTGGGGCTTCCATAGCGTAAGGCGCGCAAACCAGAAATAAAAATACGTCTATGAATACAAAGAATGGGTAAAGTGAGCACACATTGCGCGGCAGCCCATAAAAGAGGATTCGCTTTCATGCTAAGAAGCAAGGGCAAAGGCAAGGAAAACATGGGTGCCATGGCAACATACATAAGAACAGTTGCAAAAAATAAAGAGGCTAAAAGAGAAAGAGGTAATTGATCCCAAAATTTGGGGCCAACTTTTACTTTAGGTGTACTGTCTTCGCTTTCTTCTTCTACTACAGCGTCTTGTGTAAGCAAAGCCATTTGCACCGCAGCAGGAGCGCTCTCTTCATCTTTTTGGGAACCTTCCCCCTGAGATACACCGGGGGAAGGAAAAAACATCTCTTGCAATTGTTTTGGCTGAGACAGCATAGCTTCAGAGGCATTCCCCCCCGCTTGCACAAAATCTGCTTTAGATGAAGATAGCAAAGCGTCGCGGCTTTGCGTCTGCTCTGAAGCCGTAGCAGTAAAGCCTGCCCCTTCCATGGCTTTACAAATATCATTGACAGCAACTTGCGCACTATCAAAGGTCACAAACATATTCTTACGCAAAACATTTACCGCTACTGCTTCAATGCCTTGCATAGCCAAAAGCAACTTCTCTACCTTTGCCTCACAAGCTGTACAGTGTACATTACCTATGGTGAATTCTTGCCTTTGCGATTTTTTTTTTTCTGATACTGATTCGTCATTTTTTGCGAACGCAGTTTCAGCTTCTTCCGGCTCAGGCGTATTTGCAGAATGTCCCGGCTCTGTGGCCATGGGCAGTGTTTTGTTCTTAGGTAATTTTTTTTGTTTTACATTGCTAATGCAAGGTATAAGAGGAGGAAGCGCTGTTTTTTCCACAGCACTCATGGCGTATTTTCCGCCGGAAAAATGTTCTTCTATGGCAGGAGGAGCTATGACAGAAGCATCATATTGCACCACAATGCTTTTGCTTAAAGTATTTACCTTCGCTTCTTTGACACCTTCTAGTGACAATAAAGCGGTGCGTATTTTTCCTTCACAAGATGCACAGTGAGCTCGTGAAAGCATAAAAGCTTGCTCTGTGAGGGGTGCAGAATTTTCTACGGTTTTATTTGAAATATCAGCATTTTCTTCAGGGCTAGACCCTGTAATTTCTTGCCTCACATTTTCTTCTTTTTCCGCATGCGCCGTAAAGCGCGTGGGCGTAGCCGAAAAGCCTGCCTGTTGCATGGCAGATACAATGCCGGCTACGCCTAATTTTTCATCACGAAAAGTCACTTGCATGGTTTTGCGCAATACATTTACGCTTACATCTTGCACAGCTTCTAATTGTGTAAGAATTTTTATAACTTTAGCTTCGCACGCGGAACAGTGAACATTTTCAAGACTAAAAGATTGCTTTTGCATAGAGCAATGCTCCTCATTGTAATATCAATATTTTTTACAGAGCAACTATAGCCTTTTTGAATAACATTTTCAAGATAGTTTTTTTCTGCTAACCACCTATTATTTTTTTTGCAAAGCTAACCTATCAATGATGATATTTGCCACTTTCGAAGTGTATTCTTCGCTGCTAAGACCATCTTTTTCTTTATTTTCCAATAAAAGTTCAGGATGATTTTGCAATTCTTTTTGAGGAATAATACCGTACTCTTCCGGGAAAGAATCAGCAAAGTACATATCTTGGAAGCCGGAAAATTTAATACTATGCGCTGTAGCATCTAACACAGCCTTTTGATGACTTTGCACAAGCCCGAGTTCTAAAGCACGACGCATACCTGCAAGGCATTCGCCACCTTGTGTACAAGCAATATGTCCATGTTTGTTTCCTAAGAGCATGGCATCCATAATTTGTTGTTCAGTCACTTGCAACACATGAAAAGCATCTTGTCCGGCGGCCTCAATATAGGCATTTACTAATTTTTGTACGCGAGGAAAAGATACAGGATTACCAATCATGGCCGCTTGAGCCACACTGGCACTTACCTTTACAGGTTCCCAAACGCGACTGGCGGCATCGGCGGCATAGTAGCGATAAACAGGATCAGCATGATGTGATTGTACGCCAAAAATGCGTGGCAAGCTTTCAATAATATTCAAACGATACAATTTCAAAAAGCCGGACATAATAGCAGTAATATTACCAGCATTACCGATAGGCACAAAAAGATTCACATCTTTCATATCCCAGCCGTACCATTGCGCCACTTCATAAGCATAGGACTCTTGCCCCAAAATACGCCAGCTATTTTTGGAATTGAGCAATGCCACACGGCAACTATCTGCCAATTCTTCCACTACCTTCATACAGTCATCAAAAACACCGGGCATTTCTAACACCATAGCGCCACTGCCTAAAGGCTGAGAAAGTTGTTGTGGAGTCACTTTACCATGGGGAAGCAATACTACACTTTTAATGGGGCCGCCCACATAGGCAGCATATTGCGCCGCCGCCGCAGAAGTATCTCCGGTTGAGGCACATACTGTGAGCACCTCTTCCCAATTATTTTTGCGCACCAAGGCTTGTAAATAACTAAAAGCGCAAGCCATGCCTCTATCTTTAAAGGAAGCGCTGGGGTTTTGCCCATCATTTTTATACGCAAAAGCCATTCCCATATGTTCTTGCAAAGCGGGCGCCGCATCTACAATGGGTGTATGCCCTTCGCCCAGATAAACAATATCTTCCGCATCCATCACCGGAGCCATAAGCTCGTAGTAACGGAAAATGCCACGCAAAGCCGTATGTCTTGTGGCTGCGCGTGTGTCAAAAACATTGCGCCAATACTGCCCATCATGCTTTTTTAAGGAATCAAAATTATTGTCTTCTAAAAGAAAAACCCCACCACATTGTGGGCAGGTATACAAAAGTTCTTCACTGCCATAACGCGCATCACAACCAAGACACACGTATTCAAGATTCCCTCTATATGTAGGAAAAGTATGCATAAAGCACTCCTTATCAAAAAAAGTTATGCGCTCTTCTTCCACGACTTTTCAGTGCCGTTTAATAAGCGTTGAATATTTGTAGCATGTTTCCAAATAACTAAAGCCATAACACCAAGAGCCAAAGGAATCAGGCTAAAATAGCCCCCTATAAGTAAGAAAATAGGAAGGGATAACACCAATGCCAAAGACCCTAAAGAGACAAAGCCGCTGTATCTAATACAAGCAAGGCATAAAATAACGGAACAAAGTAGCGGCCAAAAGGCTAAAGCTAAGAAAACGCCAATGCTTGTGGCAACAGCTTTTCCACCTTCAAAAAACATAAAACACGAAAACACATGCCCAAGTACGGCGGCCGCCGCGGTACAGCTTACAAAAAACATATTATCGCTAAAATATACCGCCACAGCTACGGGTACGAAACCTTTTAATATGTCACATATTAAGGTATAAGTACCCCATTTTTTGCCGCAAAGTCTCGCCACATTGGTGGAACCCACGTTACGAGAACCGCCGGTACGCGGATCAACATTACAACAACATTTAGCGATAACAAGACCACAAGGAATGGAACCCAAAACATAGCTTAAAACAATCCAAAGAACGTGCATACTTACCTCACATGTCTAGAACTTCTAAAAGGGAAATTTCATTATATAGGGGATTTACCTTACCTATGCGCACTTGAACCTTTTGCCCCGGACTTGCCCTTTCGCCAAAAAGATGTCGACGACCGCGAACGATCAATTGTTCGCGGGGCAAAGATACTGTGGCAAAGTTATCATTTTCTTCTGTAATAACGGCATCCCAGAATTTTTTATCCCCCTCTTGGCGCATATACTGTAAACGCCAATAACGTGGACGAAAACGCTGCACTTGCCCTGAAGCATCACTATACATATGTATCATGGTCAAAAGTTTTTCCATTTCTTCCTTTTGCCAACGAACTTTGTTTTCTGTTATAAAATGTAATACTTGCGCTTCATTTATTAAATCAGCATAGCGACGCAAGGGAGAAGTAATAGGCACATAGGCGGGGACGCCAAGCCCTGCATGGGGGCGTGCTTGTAATTCTAAAGAAGAAGGTATCAAGGCGCGAATAATACGAGCCATATCATGAGGTTTTGTCCATATTCCGGCATATTCACGTGGCACTGCCACATCTTGCGTGCGGTATAATAAAGGAATATCACGCTCTTTGGCCCAAATGGCCATGGCAGTTCCTGCTAAAACCATCATTTCAGAAACAAGCAATTGTGCCCTTGGTGTTGGCAATGATTCCTCAACAGAAACATGGATATGGGCGCCTTCCCCTTCAAGCACTATTTTGTTATCCGGCCTATCCATAACTACAGCACCGGAAGCAATACGCGCTTTTTGGCGTAATATAGACAATTCCTCACCCAAAATGATTTGCTCTTTGTAGGGTAAAGCACTTTGTGCCAAAGCAGCATCACTATCTTCTAGCAAGGCTTCACACGCTTCATAAGTTAGGTTTGCGGCAAGCTTTACCCATTCTACTGCAGGGGTGCAAGACACAATATTGCCTTCACTATCTACTTCCATACACACGCACAAACTAGGACGTATATTTTCGGCACGTAAAGAAAGTTCATCGGTACCTAAAATTTCTGGTAACATATGATACGTATCTTCAGGAAGATACAAGCTAGTGGCGCGGTGCAATACCGTTTTATCCAGTGCAGAACCAAAAGGCCAAAGCAAGGCGGGGCAAGCCAAAGCCAAGTATAAGCGATATTGCCCCTCAGCAGTTTTTTCTACATAAAAGGCGTCGTCAATATCCTTGGTGGTAGCTCCATCAATGCTAATAAAAGGTAAAGGCTGTGTTACTTTTCCTTGCGCTACCTTTTCCAAAATTTGACTTATATCTTCAGAAAATTCTTCTGCCCAATGGTCGCCCGCGGCATAGCCGGCTCTATCTAGCCAAAAATTATAATGTGGGGGCACAAGCTCCCAAGCTGTTGCCAAATGCAAAGCCATATGCTGAGCCTCGGGTAAACCCTTCACCAGGCTTCGCCAAAT
>CAZBDD010000058.1:0-2345 GCA_964490475.1 uncultured Desulfovibrionaceae bacterium | reverse complement strand
ATTTGTATAGCATTGGCTTCCAAATATTCTACAATACAGCCTGGGCCGGGATAAGTCACTATGGGCACTTTTTACAACCTTATAAGAGAGATAGTCACAAAATTCAGTGCCCATCTTGCATTTTTTAGATTTTTAGTATGTGTTAGCACAACCGACAATATATACATCAACATACCCCCATTAGGCAAGACCAAGAAGCGCCCTCCAACGCTTTAAAGCTAAGTCTTTATAAAAAAAATTTTGAAACACATGGCTCCTTTGAGGGGCTTGCAAAAAGTGCTGTACCTCTTGGGCACAGCCAACGCTTATTTTTTCCTCTAAGGGGCACATATCAAAGTTATTTTCTGCCTTTTGAACCATGCAAGGTAAGCCCATATGCGCCGCTTCTAATGTAACGGTGGTGGAATTGGAAAGCCACAGTACACTGCCCTGCCCTTGATTTTGCTGCTCTTGTATATCTTGAAATAATGACGCCATGGAATTTTGCGTTATGTCATAAGCCATGTTTTCTTGACCGTATTTTTTTAAAAAAGGCATAACAGAACAATGCGGATGCCCTTTAATAATCACCTTCCAGTCTTGGCCATATTGCACATACCATGATGCAAAAGTGCGTATATGCGCTGCTACTTCTTGCGGAAAATACGATGTAATTATATATAGATATGTGTATTTCTCTGTCGGTAATAAGGGTAAGATCTCATCTATAATGTGGGCATAACGCAATGCTTCCACAAGAAAAATTTTATCTGCCGGCAAAAAATTTTTCAAGGCATGAAAGGCCCCCATACCTCCCAATAAATATTTATGAGGCAAAAAATTTGCACAAGCATTTTCTGTGTGTAAAGCAGGAGCATCAAAATAACGAAAATCGGCACTGCGCACACAACTATGTTGAAAAGCATATACCTCACCCAGAGCAGGATCTTGTGCTGTGCGCATGGCCTCAGTAAGCATGCGTTCCCATGGACAATTTTCAAAAGGAAACAGCGTCCATGCATGTTGTGCATTATATATTATACAAGATTTTTTTATAGCTTTGGCATAGTTTACAAAGGCTTGCCTTTGCAAGCATCGTTCAAGCCCGCGCCATCCCTGAAAGGATTCTCGCCAGTATTCTTTAAAATACGGCCAAAAAGATATATCCCCCAAGCAGAAATGCATGGCCACGTTTTGCTCTAATCTGTAACTACGAAACGTAAGGCATACATGCTGTGCAAGTGCTTTTAGTATAGATTTTATGCTTAGAAATTCCTCTAAAAAATGAAAATCTTCGTAGCTGGCATCTTCACGAGCTCTTTTTTGAAAGTTCATTTTTAAGGCCATACATTGTTTGTGTGTATATTGTGCAGAGTGTACAAAAACTAAAAGCCAATGTAGAGTTTTCTGTGTATTTTCCAAAATATCATGTAAATTTTCGTAGTAATATGACCTAAAAATACCTTGAGACGCTTTATCCTTGTGTATGTTAGGAAAGTATGAAACGACGGTAGCCTGCGAATCCGTAGCAGAAGAGACACTTGGGGATGTAAAAAAAATTCTGCGCCACCGCCAAAGCCAGCATAAGAAGCCAAGGGATGCTTGACAAAAGTACGGTAGATGTTGATAGGCTCTCTTCCAAAAAGATTTTTCAAAACAATTTTTTTTTTGTAGCCATAGCTGTTTGAAAAAAAAACCTACAGAAGTAACCATAGATTTCTTTGTGGCAGTGGTAGCAACAATGAGGGAAAGAGCATGCTTTTTACAAAATGCCCTCAATATAGCGTGAAGTTTTGTATCTTTACAATGCAAAACAAGGCGGATTTCTTCTTCTGCATGTCGTTTCTCAAGCATATGCAGTAAAGCCCTTGCTTTAAATGCCTCATATAATGCTGGCAACATGTGCGGGTGTTTTTCAAAAAGCAGAGAGCACCACCAGTGAGACAGCGAATCATGGCCTTCCAACCATTGGTACAAAGGTATACCTTCTACGTTCACAAAAGCGAGGTTATGCACGCATGTGCTGTATTCATCGCGAAGTTGTGCAAGGTGTTGTTGACAAAAAGCTGGAACGCTTTCTTGTTGTTGTAAAAAATGCTTTGAAGGTTTTTCTAAATCCCACCAAAAAATACTGTCTTGTGGGGCAAAGTCATAAGACAGCGCACCTTTTGCGTGTACGACTGCCTTATGACAAAGAATATGAATTGTGCGCATAGGCGACCATGTATCAGCCTGTTACGAAAGTCAATTTTAAGCAAATTACTGTTTTCAATAGCCTGTTAAGATGTAAAAGCTTTGGCAATAGATATGTCATAAGGGGCTTGCAATACACCTTTTTCGGTAATAATACCTGTAATCAGCTCTGC
>CAZBDD010000057.1:0-7780 GCA_964490475.1 uncultured Desulfovibrionaceae bacterium | reverse complement strand
TCAAAGGCATAGCGTTAGCTTTTACACCTGTCAAGTGAGAATTTGTATTTTTTCTTCATGGCGGTGCGCATGTTTGTCTAGCTTAACTTGTTGATGTTATACTTCATTTTGAAAGGAGATTTCAAAATTAAAAGAACTTAACCACTTTTTGTAACTTGTTAAAACCTAGTAAATCAAATAGAATTTACTAAAGCTTTGGTGTTGTTTTGGCTGTAAGTGAGTGGAGAAAATTCACTATCCTGATGAGGTTACTTTACGCACAAGAAGAGAGTCACCGCCATAAATGCGTACATCTGGTGTAAGTAAAATATTGTTGCGCACCACGAGTGCAGTTTCTTCGCGCAAATTTAAAGCTTGTAAAAGCTGCCTTGCAGTTTTGGGGCGGGGCAATGCAAATTCTTTTTCTTCTGGTTGTAAAAGCACAGTAACCATAGGAATGGGGTATTTTCTTTGGTTTTCGTCACACATAAAAACCTCTAAGTGTTTAATATGTTAAAAGATTAATATATTAGCTGTTTGTATATAATAATAAAATAATGTCAAATAGTATGGGGCTTTTTGTCAATTACTTAATAAAATACCAACTTTTTTTGGGCTTATACTTGGCAGTAGAGCTTTCTGGTATTATATACGGTGTTGATGGTTATTTTAGCCATTTGTGCTGTAAAGGCAATGATTTTCTATAAGCATTGTTTTTGACAGTTTATTTCTTGTTATCTTAAAAGGCATATGGTAGAAAAAAATTATGTTTGACACAGATATAGCTTTATTGTTTAAAAATTTTGCAGTGGCGGTTATCCCGGCGCTATTGGGTATAATTTTGCACGAGGTGGCTCACGGTTGGGTGGCTGCCAAGCGTGGCGACCCCACAGCGCGCATGATGGGAAGACTTACGCTTAATCCCGTACCGCATATTGATCCCATGGGCTTATTTGTTTTTGCACTTACCAGCTTAAGCGGAGCTTTTGTCTTTGGCTGGGCAAAACCCGTACCTGTGAATCCACGTTATTTTAAAGATCCTCAAAAAGACATGATGTGGGTATCCTTGGCAGGGCCATTAACCAATCTTATTCTGGCTTTTATTTTTGCTTGTCTTTTGAGTCTTCTTATTCATACAATTCCCTTGGATGTTTTGAAAAATAACGGCATTTTTGAATTTTTTGTGCGCATGTTAGCCGTAGGGGTTGTAATAAATTGTGGTCTTTGTTGGTTGAATCTCTTGCCCATTCCTCCACTGGACGGCAGCAAAGTTTTAGCGTATTTCTTACCTCCTTCTCTGGCTTGGAAATACATGGAACTTGGAAGATACGGCTTTATTATCCTTATTCTTTTACTTGCTACCGGTGCTTTAGGCGTAGTGCTTGGCCCCTTGGTGTACGGTACCAACGATGTATTATTAATGGCATTGGGCTTAAAATAGTTGTAAAATTTTTTGCCGCAATACATAGCCTATCAGCTTATTCAAAAAGGTGTAAGGTGCGGAAGTGACGAACTTGACAAAGTAAGTGGCGCTATTTTCAACAGCCTGACGCGGAATGCTTTATTTTTTAAGTAACTTGACACTGTGTGTATTTAATTGCATACAGTGTCGTTGATATATTATTTTATGGAGAACACATGAGCACATCTCGTTTGCGCACCGTATCAGGTATGCGTCCCACAGGCCCCTTACACCTTGGGCATTATTTTGGTGTTTTGAAGAATTGGGTTGAATTACAAGATGAAACCGATGCTTTTTTCTTTGTAGCCGATTGGCATGCACTTACAAGTGAATTTGCTGACCCTTCTGCTATTAAAGGCAACTCTTTTGAAATGGTAAAAGACTGGCTTGCCTCTGGCATAAACCCTGAAAAATGCGTTATTTTTGTACAATCTGCTGTAAAATGTCATGCAGAACTCTCTCTTTTACTTTCCATGATAACACCTGTATCTTGGCTGGAACGTTGTCCCACCTATAAGGAACAGCAACAAGAAATTACGCATAAAGATTTAAGTAACGCAGGTTTTTTATGTTATCCTGTGCTTATGAGTGCCGATATTCTAATGTATTTGCCAAAATTTGTGCCCGTGGGACAAGATCAATTGCCTCATCTTGAAATGACACGCGAAATAGGGCGTCGTTTTAATCATTTATATGGAGAAACTTTTGTAGATGTGGAAGCAAAGTTAACTCCTGCGGCTAAATGTCCCGGTCTTGATGGTCGTAAAATGTCAAAGAGTTATAATAATGGCATTTTCTTGCGTGACAACATGGCTGAGCTAGAGCCAAAAATTAAGGGTATGTTCACAGATCCTGCGCGCTTGCGTAAATCTGATCCAGGCGATCCTAATGTGTGTAATCTTTTTCCGTATCACTCATTGCTTGCAAGCAAAGAACAACAGGCAGAAATTACTGAAGGCTGTAAAAGCGCCAGCATTGGCTGTATGGACTGTAAGAAAATATTTTTGGCAAACTTGCGCGAATTTTTAGAGCCTTTGCAAAATAAGCGTATTTTCTTAGATAATAATCCTGATTTGGTGCAGGATGTCATTGAGGCTGGTAATAAAAAAGCGCATGCTGTGGCAGAGCAAACTATGGCTTTGGTTCGTGAAAAAATGGGCTTGTAGCAACGTGTTAAAAAAATTATCTCAGAAAATTTTTTTGTGAAAATAGTAAAATTCTTTGTGGTGCAGGTTCTCTAAAATATACAAGAGTGCTGTAATGTTTTTGGGGGAGAGAAGGATATTTTTTCTAAAAGCTCTCCTCCCTCATATAAACTTTTTATACCTTCAAAACATTCATTATATAAACATTTTGAAATATCTTTGCATTGATTATGGACTTGTGCGCACAGGCATAGCTGTGACAGATGAGGGAGGGCGTATGGCTTTTCCGCGTTGCACAATACATTGCCCCCCACAAAGCCCCAGAGCAGATTTTTTTGTTAAGTTATTGGCTTGTATAGAAGAGGAGCGCCCTTCATTCTTGGTGGTGGGGCTTCCTTTATATCTGGATGGTAATGAGAGCCTTACTACAAAGCAAGTGCGAAACTTTGTAGCGCGTTTACAAAGACGCACTCCATTACCTATATATCTAATGCCCGAAGCTCTTTCTTCAGAAGAAGCTAGTAGTGATTTATGGGAAAGTTCTCTTAAAGGAAAAAAGCATAAAAAAGTGTTAGATCAACAAGCGGCAGTGCGCATTTTGCAGTCTTTTTTAGCGCTGAGCCAAGAGCAAAAGGAGTTACAAAAAGTATGAAATTTATTTTACGTTGTGTAGCTTTTTTACTTTTCGTGGCTTTTGTAGGCCTTATTTTTGTGTACTGGCAAGGGAAAACCTTTTTAGAAACTCCGGCGCAAAGCCCGGGAAGAGAAGTAGCTTTTGATGTGGAGCAGGGAGCTACTTTAAAATCTGTTGCATTGCAGTTGGAGCAAAAAAAACTTATTACCGATAGCTTGAAATTTGCTCTTTATGCGCGCTTTAAAAAATTAGAGAATAACTTACAAGTAGGGCGTTTTAAACTAAATTCCAATTGGACGCCCGATGTTATTTTGCAAGAGCTTGTTTTTGGAAAGGCCATCTTACATCGTATTACCCTTCGAGAAGGGCTTACGTGGTGGCAAGTGGGCAGGCTTTTGGAAAAGCATAATTTTGTTAAATTTGATGATTTTAAAGAAGTCATCATGGATGAAAAGTTTTTACGCCACTACGGTATTCCCTTTTCTACTGCTGAGGGATTTTTAATGCCCGATACATACCTTTTGAAAAAGGACGATGTACCCACTAAGGAGCAGGCTAGAGCCATTGCCGGACGGCTTGTGGATACTTTTTGGACAAAAATGAAACCGTATTGGTTGGGTGGGGTGAAACCAGGTAGGGAAGATTTACGCAAATTAGTTATTTTGGCATCTATCGTGGAAAGAGAAACGGGCGTTGCCAAGGAAAGAGCACGCGTGGCCGGCGTATATACTAATCGTTTGCGCATAAACATGATCTTACAGGCAGATCCCACAATTATTTATGGCCTTGGCCCTGCTTTTGATGGAAATTTACGCCGTAAGCATATTGACGATGCCGGTAACTTGTATAATACCTATCAGCACGCGGGTTTACCGCCAGGGCCCATCTGCTCACCGGGAGTGGCTGCATTAAGAGCCACGTTACAACCGGAAAAGCATGATTTTTTGTATTTTGTGGCTATAACTGATGGCGGAGAACACGCTTTTTCAAAGACACTTGCCGAACACAATAGGGCTGTACGACAATATTTACGTAACCGTAAGAAAAAATAGGGGGTGCGATTTATGAAGTATTTGATTATGGAAGACTTTTCTGGCCAACCAGTGCCTTTTATTTTTCCGCGTCGTGTAGATCACGCAGATATGCGAGAACAATTACCTTATGGTAAGGTGCTTTCTGCAGGATTTTTAGAGTTTTCTGAAGGTGTTTTACATTGCCATGGTGGGCATGCAGAACTTGGTGTGCAAGCCGGTAATGAAGATGCTAATATTATTGCCGAAGCTTTGCGCATGCGTTAATACAGCTTATGCAACACGCTTTTCTTGTGGCAGCAACGCATAGCGGTGCAGGAAAAACCACCTTAAGTTTGGCTTTGCTTGCCGCTTTGCAAGAACGTGGCTTTGCCCTTCAAGCGTGTAAAGTTGGGCCAGATTTTATTGACCCTTCGCATCATGCGCTTTTTACTGGTCGCCCCTCCTATAACATAGATGCTTGGATGGGCGGGGAGACTGGTATGAAGCATGTGTATAGACATATGCTTATGCATTCAAAAGCAGATATTGTGCTTGCTGAAGGAGTTATGGGGCTTTTTGATGGGGCATATGGCTTAGGCGGGCCGGGCTCTTCGGCTCATTGTGCGCATGTATTACAACTCCCCATAGTGCTAGTCTTAAATGTGCGTGGCATGGGGCAGTCAGCAGCAGCTATGGCGTCAGGCTTTGTGCATACTTTGCCATATCTTTCTTTTGCCGGTATTATATGTACCCACGTGGGCAGCGAAAATCATAGAAACATTTTGGAAGAATCTTTTTATGAAGTCTTTGGTTCTTCTGTACCCAGACTAGGCTATGTTCCGTACGACGCGCGTTTTGATATGCCTTCTCGGCATTTAGGTTTACAAATGGCTCATGAAGTCTTCTGGACAGCAGAAAAACGGGCTCACTTAGCCGCATGGGCTGAAGAACATTTAGACATGGATGCTTTGTTGGCTGCTTCAGCATGTACTGGTGCAGAACCTGCGTTTGTTCCTCAAGCTTTACAGCCTGTACAAAAGAAAGTGCGCATTGGTATTGCCTATGATGCGGCTTTTTCTTTTTTGTATGCAGATATGGCGGCAGTTCTTGAAGATTTGGGAGCTCAATGCGTCTTTTTTTCTCCTTTGCATGATAGCCAAATACCGATACATTGCACAGCTTTATATTTTCCCGGTGGTTATCCGGAACTTTTTGCAGAAAGTTTAGCTCAAAATACAAGCATGATAGAAAGCATACGAGCCTTTGCGGCAGACATTGCACAAGAGAAGCACACAGGGCGAATTTATGCGGAATGTGGCGGCTATATGTATCTTATGCAATATCTTGAATATGAAGAAAAAAAATACCCCATGTGTGGTCTTTTACCCATATCTTCGGTGGTGGGAAAACAAAAAGCTGCACTTGGCTATAGACAAGTGTGCTTAGCATGTGCGCCAAATATTCAAGGCCGTGGGCATGAATTTCATTATGGGCGTGTACATGATGCCATGAAAGAATTGTCGGCAGTACCTCCCTTATGGGAAGTGGAAGATAGAAAAGGCAAGAGTATGCATGGCGAAACCTGCGGTATAGCATTTAAAAATATTTGGGCTTCTTGGGTTCATGTTTATCCTGAAGGGGCGCGTCAATTGCTTGCCCGTATCTTTAATTTAAAAAATGCCAAGGACGGGCTATGATTGTTTTAGACACAGCGCAAACACCAAAAAATATTGAGGATCGTTCCTTTGCTATTATTGATGACGAAGTACCACAGCCACGGCCTTATGTGGGAGATTTGTGGGAAATAGCCCGCCGCATGATTCATACCACGGGGGATGTCTCTTTAATTCACGACATATGTCTTTCTGAAAAAGCTATGCATGCCGGAATACAGGCTTTACGTGCAGGCTGTACCATATTTACCGATACTGAAATGGCGCGTTGCGGCATGGTAATGCGGCGCCTTGCTCCATTGGGTGTTCGGGTGCAATGTATTTTGCAAGGGGAAGGGGTGCAAGAATATGCCGCTGCACAGCAATGTACACGTTCTAAGGCTGGAATACTGCATATTAAAGAACAATTAGCAGGAAATATTGTAGCCATTGGCAATGCGCCTACTGCTTTATTAGCACTATTAGAATTGCTAGATGCGAAAAATAGCGACTTTAAAATTACACCACCAGCTTTAATTGTAGGTATGCCAGTGGGCTTTGTTAATGCTTCAGAATCTAAAGAACTTCTTGCTCTAAGTAACTATATACATATGACAGTGCGCGGGCGAAAGGGCGGATCCCCTTTGGTGGCATCAGTAATAAATGCCCTAGCAATACTGGCTGCTAAGTAAATTTTCTTAAAAAAGACCTCTGTATAATCCAAAAAAATGTTGAAATACATGGAGGCTTTGCTGGCCAGTTGCGTAATTGCTCATTCTTCGCAAACGCCTTCGGCGCCCATCGGGTGGCTACTTAAAAGTCCTGCATAATTCCTAAAATATTAAAACACATAGATTGCTTCGCTTCGCTGGCAGTGACTTTTGTTGTAATACCAAGTCATTGCGAGGATCCTAGCGACGAAGCAATCCACGCATTTATAATTGTGCAGCAGTCTTAAAAAAGCTTGCCTTTTCTTGAGAAGTGATATATTTTATCTTCGTGCTTTTTTGCTCTTTTCGTATATCTTAGTTTTTTACTAGGAATTATGCCTTACGCGGCCTTATCTCCTTTCGCCTTATTTTGTCTTTTCCGCTTTACATGTTTATTATTATTGGTGTTTTTTACTATTAGAACTTTTATAAAGAAGGTTTTCATGTTACGAGAAAAAGTCGAAACCCCATATCATTTGTCAGTTCCAGAGTGGTGTTATACACAAAGTGGTGAAATGCGAGGATTTATTCAACCTCAAAAAATATCAGAGCTTTGGTTTCACACAGGGACCAACTGCAATTTGCAATGCCCTTTTTGTTTTGAAGGTTCTTCCCCAGGAAATAAAAGATTATTGGCGCCCACTTTAGAAGATGTTCTTCCTTTTTTAGATGAAGCCAAAAAATTTAATGTGCAAAAAATAGCTTTCACAGGTGGGGAACCCTTTGTAAATGCGCATATGACAGATATTTTAGACGCAGCACTTGATGTGGCGCCTTGTCTTGTACTTACCAATGGTACCATACCTTTACATAAAGCCATATCAAGACTAGCCCCTTTTAAGCAAAGTGTGCATCCACTGTCTTTTAGGGTGAGTTTAGATTCTCCTTATCCTTGGGAGCATGATAAAAACAGAGGCTCAGGTTCATTTGATAAAGCTTTAGAAGGTTTGGAAAAATTGCATGAGCTTGGTTTTCATGTTTCAGTGGCTCGTCAATTTGTGTCTGAAAAAGATGAGAAAGCTGTTAATGAAGCCTATGCAGCGCAATTTATGCGGAAAAAACTGCCTGCATCACTGCCTTTTGTATCTTTTCCTGATTTACTTGCTCCTAATGCTACACCTGATGTGCCCAATATTAGTGAACAGTGCATGACCTTGTATAAAACACAAGAAGATCGCGAGAAAT
>CAZBDD010000056.1:2885-8071 GCA_964490475.1 uncultured Desulfovibrionaceae bacterium | reverse complement strand
ATGTTTACAACAAGAAATAAGACTTTTTTCAAGGATAATTACGCAGAGATTTTAAAATTTTCAATTCCCCAAAAAAAAGGCTTTGTACAATACATGCACAAAGCCCTTAAAATCAAAAGTAATATTGTATTACTTTGCAGTGATACTTGTAAGGCTCTGCTGCTGTTTTTTAGCCGCAATAGCCATAAGACTATCTTTTAATTGCACTTCCATGCCTGCCAATTCTTTTTCTACGGCGGCACGCTTTTGACGCCCTTCTTGAGCAATATTTAACGTTTCATCAATGGTAGAGATAAGCTTGCTATGTACTTCGCGCAAGGTTTCTACATCCACAATAGAACGCTCTACTTCAATGGATGTTGCTATGGCTGTTTGCTCTAGCATAGCAGCATTTTTGCGCAACATGTCGTTGGTAGTATCGGCCACTTCTTTTTGTAGGGCGGCGGCATTGCGTTGTCCGTGCAAAGAAAGCCCCAATACCATTTGGTTTTTCCAAATAGGGATAGTAGTTAAAACCGATGTTTGAATTTTTTGTGCTAAAGCACGGTTATTAGATTGAATAAGGCGAATTTGTGGCGCCATTTGTACAGTAATGGTGCGAGAAATTTCTAAATCGTGCAAACGACGTTCAAAACGGTTAATTTGCTCTCCAAAATCACGCACTTTTTGCGCATCTAAAGTATTGGTTGAATCTACTGCGGCAGCTTGCAAGCGGGGTAGCTCTTGCGTCTTAGCTTCTTCTAGCTTAATTCTTCCCGCTTCAAGATATAGGGTAAGCTCCTGATTAAATTTTTCATTATGCTTGTAGAGCTGTTCAAGCACCTCAATATCATGCAACAACCCCACCATGGATGTTTCTAATCTTTCGCTAATAGCAGCTACTTGTTCTGATAGAGTTTGGAATTTAGCCACGGTTTTTTCTACTGTGCTAAATAAAGAACCCACTATGGGAAGCTTTTCTAGAAAACTTGGCTCCTTACTCATTTCAGACACATCTAAGCCCTTCACATTAACCACAAGATTGGTCAATGCTTCGCCAATTTCACCAGAATCTTTAGATTTTACTCGAGACAGTAAATCGTCAGAAAAACGTGAAATATCTTGCATGGTTTTTGTGCCATAGGTCACATCTAAAGAAGGGTCATCTAATTTAATGGTTTTGGCAATGGCCACAGCTTCTTGATTGCTGGCCACGGCCAATTCAGCCCCTTTCACTTCCATTACGGCATTAGTGCTGCTTTCTGCTGCTTCCTGCACTAGAACGGGATTTGCTTTAGTTTCTTCCATAATTTTCCTCTTTATACATATGCTAAAGTTTAATCATCATCGTCATCGTCGTCGTCATCATCTCTATCGTCATCTCTATCGTCATCGTCGTCGTCATCATCTCTGTCATCTCTATCATCTCTATCGTCATCGTTTCCTACTAAAGGAGAAAGGGGATTTAAACGTTGTAACTGACGACCACCTTCATCTAGCATTTTTTGCCCTTCATTGAGTACTTTTTGCCCTTCGTCCAGCAATTCCATTACGGCAGCCTGAGCCATATAAGGGCTAAATGAGCCGCAAACAAAACCTAAGCACAGTACAAAACTCATACAAACAAAGATACATTTTAAATTCATATTTTTCCCTAACATGTTTATATTAATCACCATCGCCGCCGCCACTATCGCTGTCGCTATCAGAATCAAAAAAACCATCGTCATCATCGTCATCATCGTCACCGCCACGGTTATCATGCCCATGACGCTCCGAGGATTCTTTAGAGCTTTTCTTCTTACCAAACAATACAAGTAAGGCCCCAAAAATCAGGCATCCAAAGGCACCCACCATAATAAGCGCTTCACTCGAAAAGAAGGACTTTCCACTAAATAGGTTTACAAAGCCCATACATACAAGGATGATGAAAAGAACAAAAAGACTCCATAGGCAACCTGTTTTCATACCCCCTCCTCACTTCAAAGCTAAGACATATCTGCTAAAGAAAACTATTTACATACATGCTCTTTAAGAATTCTTGCAATTTCAGCTTGCACCTCTTCGTAGCTCTTAGTATTCATACCATGAATAAGCATGAGTATAGCCTTGGCATTTTTAATGTGCATTTTTCCTGTGGGGTTAGGATCTACCTTTTCATCCTCTAGAATAACGGCAGTGGCTGTGCCCACATCGTGCATACTAAGCTGATAGAGCAATTCACCCCAAATAAATTCTGTGCAGGGCAATTCAAAGCGTTCAATGCTATCTTCACCGCGCGAAGAAATTTCCTCCAGCATTTGTGCAGAGCCGGGGGCGATGGTGCAGGTAACCAGCATTTCAGGCATGGAGCGATTAGGTCGCAAAATAACATTGGCGCCTAAGGCTGCCAAACGCGCTCTGTTGCTGTCATGCACAAGTTCTGCCGTGACACCATTGTTATATTCCGTTTCTTTATCAATACGGTAGACCATGTCAAAAACATCTGAGTCGGAGCTAGGATCATTTTCATTGGCAAGCACATAGACACGTTTAGCTCTATCCATGCGCACTTTCTCAAAAAAGCCTTCTTCATTTAAATTGGCATTAACAAAGTGTACCATTTTGAAATCATACCCGTTTTCTGCAAAAAAGCCAATGACCTTATCATTCATGGCACTATTACTATTCACTAATAAAATGTCATGGCTACGATATTTTGAAGACATTTTTTTTTCTTGAATAAAGCGCTTAAGCCACAAGAAGTTGTTGCGTTCAATACTTTCCGCGTCACAATACACGATGATATGATTATACAACATAGGAAACCACCTTCCAATTTGTTTTAATTCGCTATAATTTTTAAAAAGAAAACCTGCAATACCCGCCGTAAAGAAAAAACGAAAGGGTAAATAAATAATCATCAATAAAATGACATACCACTGCGTAATGGTATATATAGGATAATGATCACCATAGCCCACAGTAGTGGCAGAAATGACTGTAAAGTACATGGACTTAGAATAAGAAATGGCCAAATCTGGAGGACTTAAACTATTGTGCAAAAGCACATACCCATAAGATATAACACAAAATTCTATGATAAATAAAAATATATTAAAAATAGGCCTATGAAACATCTTGCGCGAAAATGCATAGTACATAAAGCCAAATTTTTTCATAAGCTCCAGTCTAAATACGGTACTAAACATGCATCACCCTCAATTTTTGATGTTGTCTGTGCAGATAAATATAGCTTATTTTAGCCATCTAGGCAATTTTTTTTTCATAATAAGCAAAATAAATCCAAAAGAACAAAAAAATGCGTATTCTTGACCCTATCTGCCTTTTATTGTAATTTTCTTTAAGCTCACAAAAAAACAGCATTTGCAGGAGTTCATAATGAAGAAAACACTCTTTTCTATTCTTTTCTGTATTGTGACACTAAGTATGGCAGGACAAAGCATAGCCCATGGAGACATGCAACCAATTAATTATATTAATGATCGCTTTAACTTTACACTTAACTTACCCCCATGGTTCTATGAAGTACGCCAATCAGACAATGGCGATGGTATTAGCATTAGCGACCCTACCACCCTAGAAATTCTAGCCTATGGCAAGCACGTTGTACTTTCAGAAGAAAGCTTTGAAGACGTAGTGAAAACATGGTCAAAATACGTGGGCACCGTGCAGGAAAAGATTCTTAAAAAAAATGAAAATTATTTTATTTTAAAAGGAGTCAAACAGCTTCCTGCCGACAGTGAACATGCAGAGCAAACGACAGCAGTAAAAGTGCTGTACAGCCCTTTAGAACATAAAATTTTAATTATTACCTATTATGGCGAAAGCAATAAAAATTATCCCGCCATTATTGACGCCGCATTAGCATCGTTTAACCATATAAAGTAACAAGGATATACCGTGAAAAAACTATTTTCCTTTTGTATAATATGTTTGTTATGCGCTCTCCCCTTTTCCCTGAGCCAAGCCGCAGAAAAAAACTCTATTATTATTTTACATACCAATGATGTGCACACGAGCATTGATAAAGGCATTAGTTATGCTGGTGTAGCGGCTTATAAAAAGCGCATGCAAGAAGAATATGGTAAAAGCAATGTGCTCTTAGTAGATGCCGGTGACGCCATACAAGGAGGACCTGTAGGTTCTCTTACGCAAGGAGATGCCATTATCACCCTTATGAATGCCGTGGGTTATGATTATATGACCCTTGGCAATCATGAATTTGACTATGGGATTCCACGCCTTACAGAACTACTCGCCAAACTTAAGGCCAAGATTATTTCTTGTAATATTACGCATATAAAAGACCAGAGCAATGCCTATACTCCCTATGCAATTACAGAAATACAAGGGGTAAAAATTGCCTTTGTGGGTATTACCACTCCTGAAAGTTTGAGCAAATCTACACCTATATATTTCCAAGATGCCGAAGGGAACTACATTCTTTCTTTTGCCGAAGGGGGTAAGGGAATGGATTTATACGCCGCAGTGCAAAAAAATGTGGATGCCGTAAGGAAGCAAGGGGCAGATATAGTCATAGCCTTGGCACACCTTGGTATTGATGAGGAATCTGCGCCGTGGAACACCCCCTTTGTGGTGGCCAATACCACAGGCATAGACGCTTTCATTGATGGGCACTCTCATAGTTTATTGGAAAATACTTTTTATAAAAATAAAGCTGGAAAAGAAGTTATTGTCACCCAAACAGGTACCCGTTTGCAAAGTTTAGGGCAATTAACCCTTGATCCCAAGAGTAAGAAACTTACAGCTACAATTATTAAAGAAATACCTGAAAAAGATGCTACCGTGCAAGGTCTTATTGCAGACATCAATGGAGATCTTGAAAAAATTCTAGAACAGCCAGTAGGATCTACCACCGTGGCACTGACTACCAAGAATGCTCAGGGGCAAGACGTCATACGTGAAGAGGAAACTAATTTAGCAAATCTCATTACCGACGCCTTTCGTACAGCCCTTGACACAGACATAGCCCTGCTCAATGGTGGAGCCATTCGTGCAAGCATAATGCAAGGCCCCATCACTTTTCGGCAAATTATCAATGTACTTCCTTTTGGTGGAGATGCAGTTTCCATTGAAGTGACGGGACAAATGCTACTTGATGCTTTAGAAATGGGCGCGCAAGCTCTACCCGAACCCAACGGTGGTTTTTTACACGTATCCGGCATGGAATACAGCATTGATTT
>CAZBDD010000056.1:0-2785 GCA_964490475.1 uncultured Desulfovibrionaceae bacterium | reverse complement strand
GCACACAGTACGAAAAAGCACAAGGACGCATTCAAGAGATTAAAAAGCCTTAATTGCCATTACAAAGGAATAAAACACCATGCGTTTTTTTACTTCTTTTAACGACGAGAAAACTTCCGCGTGCCTTGTTACACATTCTCCCGTGACATGCATTAGTAAACGCAGTGTTGATATAATAGGAGCCATCATAATTTTGCTTGTGCTGGCTCCCTTTTTGCCTTTCATTGCCCTTGCCATACGTTTAGACACGCAAGGCCCTATATTTTTTCGTCAAATACGTCTTGGACATCAGGGAAAGCCCTTTTCAATGCTCAAATTTCGTAGCATGCGACACCATGCAGAAGAAAGCACCGGCGCTGTGTGGGCAAGCCACGCAGACCCGCGTATAACAAGAATTGGCGCTTTTTTACGGAAAACACACTTGGATGAAGTGCCACAATGTATTAATATATTACAAGGGCATATGAGCCTTGTGGGACCACGACCTGAACGTCCGGAATTCATGGAAACATTAAATAAATCAATCCCTTTTTATGCAGAAAGACATGCCGTAAAGCCGGGAATCACGGGTTGGGCGCAAGTGTGCTACCCATATGGCGCTTCTGTGCACGACGCACAAGAAAAATTACGCTATGATTTGTATTATATTAAAAATTATTCTGCACGCTTAGAGCTGGAAATACTTTTACGCACCATTGGTGTTATTGTTACCAAGCAAGGGGCGCGATAAGCAAGCTGCCACTTGACCTAAGCTTCAAAGCAAGGCACTATGAAAAAAGCTGATTTATAATACATAAAAAGTAAGAACTTTTATTCCACAAACTGTATAGGAATTGTAAAACATAAAGAAGGCTTACCCTATGCCACCTAGAAAACTTCCTCGCCCACAAGCTGTTGATGCCGCATGTATTTTGTTTTCACTTAATACAGAGCCAGACCAAGTCCTCACCATGATTGAACAAATGGAAAAACAGGGTTTTGCCCCCGACACCATTGATCGTGAACTTTTTTGTAGAGAATGGTATGGTTTTGTACACGCTACCTTGGTGGCCTCGCTTATGGTACATGCGCCCAACAGCGTGCTGGTAGACTATTTACGGCAAACGTCAAACTTGCTTAAAACGCGCAACATACCTAAGGAAGAAGCAAAAAAATTTGTTGATGAACACTTTGCTGCGTATATGGAATTGGTAGGTAAAGCAGAACAAAAAGAATGCCCTAAACATTTTTTTCATAAAGTTTGTGGCATTGCAGAGCTGGAGCAAGTGCCTCCACGTGCGCTAGCCTTGCTATCTGGCACCATGGCTCTTGTTATGGGAGCTGTGGCAGATAAATTAGAGAACTATGAAATCTTGGCAGATTAAAAGAGAAAAGCTGCACAAGATTACTGACTCTCTTCTTCATCGGTAAATTCAGGCAAAGCGGTGGGCATAAGCAAGGTATCTGGTAAGGTGCTAGCTGTTTGCGAAAAAATATTCGACAAAATACTATTGGATACCAACATGCCACTGCGTGTTAAACGTAAATACCCATCACGGATGCGAATAAGTCCATTTTCATGTAAGGCTTGGATAAGGAGTTTATGATCCTTCATGAAATTGCGCCCTGTGAGCAATCTGTAGGCTTTAAAGCGCAAGCCGCGCGACGTGCGCAATCGCAACATAACCAATTCCAATACCCGCTCACGAGGGGTGAGCACCGCGGCATCGGCATCGAGGGTACGATCATTTACTCGCTGAGCCCACTGTTGTAAATCGTAAGGATTTGTCCAACGACGACCTTGCACAGTAGATGTGGCAGAAGGCCCAAGGCCCAAGTAATCACTGCCTTCCCAGTACCCTAAGTTATGCCGACACTGAAAGCCCATACGCGCAAAATTTGAAATTTCATAATGAAGATACCCTTGCTCTTCTAATAGTGCTGCGCCCTCCATAAACATAACAGACTGGTCACGCTCTGGTGGTAAGGCTATGCGTCCGCTAGCGTATTCTTTTTCAAGCTTGGTGCCCTCTTCTAGGGTAAGGCCATAAGCAGAAATATGTTGTGGTTTCATGCTTGTGATTTCACGTAAGGTATTAAGCCAATGCCGCACCCCCTGCCCCGGTAAACCCCACATAAGATCCACATTAATATTATTTATGCCGCACTCTTTTGCATGCGCAACGGCATATAAACTATCGCGCAATTTATGCGAACGCCCAAGCATATGCAAATATTCTTCATCTAAGCTTTGCAAACCGATGGAAAGACGATTTACACCGCCTTTTACCAAGTCGTATATATGCGCTTTGGAACGCAAAGATTCAGGATTTGCCTCCAAGCTAATTTCCACATTGGGAGCCATGGCAAAATGCTTTGCCACACGTTCTACAAACATGGACACAGCTTTAGCCGGCAACAAAGAAGGGGTGCCCCCCCCAAAGAAGATGGAAGAGATAGGGGTATTCGCGTATACATCTGCCCAGCTCAAAAGCTCTACATAGAGATTATCAAGATACTGGCGAAAATCTTCATTTTGCAGAGGTTTTACATTCCTACCCAAGGGATAGGAGTGAAAAGCGCAATAATGACACTTACTGCGACAAAAGGGAACATGAACATACAATAACATAGATTTTCCTCGATGAGGTGAGCTCTTAATTTAACGCGCTAGCATACCTTCTTCTTGCACTAAGGACAATAGCAAAAAACATACTAAAAAAATTAATGGAATACAAAAATTTCGCCTTTATACAGCTTTTCTTTTTTTAAAATTCAGCATATCATGCCGCCCATAAACAGTATG
>CAZBDD010000055.1:2376-8101 GCA_964490475.1 uncultured Desulfovibrionaceae bacterium | reverse complement strand
CAAGAAAGATAAAGAGCAAAGATTTTTTTGCCCTTGCACAAGCTCAATTCAAATCTACGTTTCACCTTAGAACATACGGCGCATAGTCCTATGTTGTCCAATCAAATATCATGCCATACAAAAAAATTATAAAAATTTCGCATGGGTAGAAAGATGGGTAATTTTTTGGCAATACAAAATTTATCACATTAAAACAAACAATTAACCTGCAAGGTGCAATCTCTCCCTCTCCGCCATAAGTAGCTAAAATGCAAATTAACCGTAAAGTCTTGTAAAAGAGATTTTACGGTTTTTATTTTGTAATACCATTACAAATTACTCTACCCATAAAAAAGGGCGCCTCAGACGCCCTTACAATTTTTTTATGCTCAGCTATTCCTGAACAGTAGGTACCGTAAAACCTGCTTGAATACACAAGCTATCTTGTCTTGCGCCAGCAAAATCTGCTTCTACCATTTCTTGCACCAATTCAGTAAAAGAAATTTGTGGTTCCCAGCCCAGTTTTTCCTTTGCCTTGACGGCATGCCCCAGCAAGGTTTCTACCTCTGTAGGGCGAAAATAGCGCGGATCAATACGCACCACCACGGTTCCTTTTTGTAAGTTTTTATTCTTACGAATGGTATTCATGCTATCAGCAATAAAGGCCTCCTTGGTGGCAGAGCTTTCCCCCTGCATTTGCTTTTCTAAGAGCGTTACCAATACACTTTCATCAAAGCATTCCACCATACCAACTTCATCTACGCCTTCACCTTGCCATGCTAAAGTCAAGCCCAACATTTTTGCAGAAATTTCTATAAATTCACGCACAGAATGCTGCTCGCCACTGGCTATAACAAAGTCTTCTGGTGCGTTTTGCTGTAGCATAAGCCACATCATACGCACATAGTCCTTGGCATGTCCCCAGTCGCGCAGAGCATTAATATTGCCCATATGCAAGCAATCTTCCATGCCAAGAATAATACGAGGTAAAGCGCGAGTTACTTTGCGCGTAACAAAAGTCTCCCCGCGCATGGGAGATTCATGATTAAAAAGAATTCCATTGCAAGCATACATACCATGAGCTTCGCGATAATTCACCGTAATCCAATACCCATAAAGTTTGGCTACAGCATAAGGAGAACGAGGATAAAAAGGCGTAGTTTCCTTTTGTGGCGTTTCTTGCACCAAGCCGTATAACTCAGAGGTTGAAGCCTGATAAACACGTGTTTTCTTTTCCAAACCTAAGAGCCTTACCGCCTCTAGCACGCGTAAAGTTCCTATACCCACCACATCAGCGGTATATTCCGGCGCATCAAAAGATACTTGCACATGACTTTGAGCACCAAGGTTATAAATTTCATCGGGTTGGATTTTTTGTACCAAGCGCACCATGTTAGCACTGTCTGTCAAATCGCCATAATGTAAAAAAAAGCGCCTTTTATCACTATGCACACCTTGATAAATATCATCTATACGCTGCGTATTAAAAAGAGAAGAGCGACGCTTTATACCATGAACTTCATAACCTTTTTCTAAAAGAAAACGCGCTAAATACGCGCCGTCTTGACCTGTAATACCTGTGATAAGAGCTTTTTTCATATGCATATCCTAAGAAGTAATTTCATTTTATTATAGCATTTTTATCAGTGGCTATTACACCTTAAAAAGGCTTTATTAACGTACTGTTAAACGTAGTTGACGTAGGTTCATGACATATTCATGTGGGCTAGCATCTGCATTTGTGATGGCAAGATATGTCGTTCCCTTAGCTAATGCTAAACTCCCTATTTTTACTTCTTTATAATCCTGCCATGTAGTGCCGGTGGTGGTAATATCAGCATAAAAATGTGGAATTTTATCAAGTAAACTTAAAGCCATAGGCTCAGGCATGGCAAAAACACCTATACGCAAAACTTTTTGCATGACTGCATAGCGACTGTATACAATGCTTACATCATACACACCATCTTCGCTAATATGCACAGGAAACATAACTATAGCGCCATTATCCCATGAAGACAAATAAGGAAGATCCTTTCCCGACGCAACTGTAACATTGCGTGCTAAGCGTAAATCTGCATCTTTAGGATAAAATGCCCTACTTCCACGCCAAGTATATTCCTCTGGTGTTGGAGGCGTATAGGCATGAGCTATTGAAATAAAACATGAGGAAAAAAAAGTAAAAAGAGAATACATCATACATGCTATCCAATTTCTTTTCATACACGCAGCTCCTTTTTTAAACACGCCTAAAACGTCCATCTTCCCACAATATACCCAAGTGGAATTGCACAAAACCATCAATGGCTCGAAAACAAGCTTGTCTTTGAGGTAAAGGTAATGCGGCTACATCCCAATATTTAGGCGAGGCGATTTCTACCTTATGTAGAAGTTCTAAGGCTTGAGCGGGGATTTTTGTAGTATAGGCTAGTGATTTTTTACCACAGTCACACTGTTCACAACGGCAAAAGCCTTCATCCATATGAAAAACGCTGTCTTTTCCTTGAAGGCTTTGTCCACAAACATAACATGTATGCCAAGCAGGAGCAAAGCCTTGCTCCGAAGCCATACGCAAACGAAAAAGCACAGGAAAAAGACTATGTAATGTGGTATCTTCTTCAAAAAACAAAACCATTTCTCGAAGTAAAGCAAAGTTTGCAGCAGCATTTTCTTGTGCAATGCCAAAGACTTCTAAAAAACGTATGCAATTTACCGCCATACCAAGGCGCAGCCAATCATAACGTAATTTTTGTGGCCCGTGCAACAAAGAACCTTCTTCTAAGGCAAGATACTGCCCATTTCGACAGGTTTTTACACGACAAGCTATGGTATTAAGCACATCTAAACAACCGCAAAAACGACGTCTACTACGACTACCACCAAAGGCAAATACCGTCATAAGACCACGTTTTTGCGAAAAGATACGTAACCACATATCTGCTTCACGAAATTTGCCAGTTTGTAAAACAATGGCAGAATCATTCCATTCCATACTAAAAATCCACGCATAGCCCGTGTAAAAAAGCTTGCACTTAAAAATAATTCACGAGCTTTTCCATTTTCCACACAAGCGCATTAAAAAAATAAAAGGCGAAAGCCATTTACCTTACTAAGTGTGTACAGTCTACGCAAAAAAATATAGCAAAATATTTATTAAACACATGTACGGCTACAAGAGAGATAAAAAGGCTATAGCGATATTGTGTAAAAAGATTTTCCTTACACATTTTTTATTTGCACAGTTAAGGAGTTGGGGGAAAAATAATGGTTTTCTCTTCACCCTTGGCGCCCAAGGTCGGCATCACTTTGCCATTATAGTGAATTCGCACCCCACCAGCATTTCCCAAAGTAAGGCTAAGCTTATCATCAAAGGTTAAAGCAAAAGTATCTCCTGGTTTTAAGGAAAACTTACGCATTACCGTATTATCGGCGGCAGACTGTATCCAGCTTTCTGCCAAAGCCGTAATAATAACTTTATGTGGCCCCACATGCTTTGGTCTGTCTTCTGCTGTGGGGGTAGGAGAGACTACTTTTTTCTGGCTAGCAGCTTCTTTTTCAGCTGCCTCTTGTGCTTTTTTAGCTGCGACTGCAGCCTCCTGTGCTTCTTTTGCTTCTTTTGCTTTTTTAGCAGCTTCAGCTTCTTGAGCTTTTTTAACTTCATCCGCGGCATTTTTATCTGCAGAAGATTTTTGCTCTACCTTTACCGTATCCTTTGACGTTACTTTTGGTTCAGTAGGCTGTGCTGAAGATAAAGCGGGGGCAGGCTCCGCAGTATTTACAGGAGTTTCCTTGAAAAAAGAAAGAATATCAGGGTTGCGATACACCCACACGCCAGCTCCACCGCCTATACACAAGCACAGAAGAAAAATGACAACGGCGCCTCCCTTGCCTTTTCTTTTGAGAGCCGTTCCTTTCTCAAAGGAGGGAGATCGTGGTTTTTCCTCACCTTCTTCATACAAAGCAGGGGAGGTAAGTAATTCTTGCACATCAAGTTCAAGGTACTTACCATAAGCACTTACAAAACCGCGCACATACACAATATGCGGCAAAGAAGCACTGTCTCCGGCCTCCAATGCCCGCAAAATGCGTACACTGATTTTTAAGCCATCTGCCACATCCTCTACGGAAAGCTGTTTCTTTTCTCTTTCAGTGCGTAAAAGTTGCCCTAATTCGTCCAATGTTTCTACCATACAACAAACTCAACTTTCTCGTTTTTTTGCAAGAAACCACCAGAATGTACAAAATAAGGGGCCTGCACAATTATTTTTGATTGTATTTTAGCAATTAAATAAAGTTATGTCTTGCACAATTTTTTTATATACAGGACAGAAGCTACAAAACCTCCGCATAATAACCATGTAAAAATCTTAAATATATATGCTTTAAACTGTACATAACGCACAACACTTTGTAAAAAAAATCCATACTCACATTTTAACAGCTTGATTCTAAGGCCACACTTTCCAAAGAAAATATGGCCTTGAAAATGTCTGCTAGATACGTATATCAATCACCGCATTACTGCGTAGCTGTTGAATATAGTCATCAAATCTTTGCTTTAAACGTGGCTCGCGCACTGCTTTGTCTGCCAACTGCTGAGCTTGTGCAAAAGGAAGTGGCTCTCCGCCTTTAGAAGACTTAACCTTTTTAAACTGAGATTTCTTCCCATTGAGCATGAGCATGGGGGTAACACCGCCTACGGGCAATTTATTTATTAATGTAACAAGCTGTGGAGGCATTTGTTTTAAATCCACTGGTCCCAAAAGACCACCTTTTTCTTTGTTGGGCCCTTCTGAAACTTGACGCGCCACCTCTTCAAACTTAGAAGGATTTTGCATGATTTGGCTTACATATCCAGCTGGGTTTATAGAATTAGGATAGACAATCAATGCTAGCACCGTTTCCGCCTGTGACACAAACTTATTTTTATTGGCTTCGTAGTATGCGCGCACTTCATCAGGGGTTACAATAATTTTGCGCCCTACCATGACTCCCATAAGCTTTTGCCGCAAAATGGAATTATATACACGACGTTGATAGTCTGATACCGTCATGCCTTCTGAACGTAATTGTTTTTCAAACTGCGCTTTATTTACGCGACTTTGCTGCATGACACGGGCAATTTCAGCATCTACTTCAGCAGAAGAAGCAGTAATACCTTGTTTTTCAGCAGCACTCACAATAAGCATTTCGACAATAAGATTATCAAGAGTTTCTCTGTAAATTGTTTGAGCCTTGGCAGAATTTCCCGCTTTTTTAGCACTTAGCCCTGCTCTAGCCAAAGCTGGCCCTGCAGAAACTTGCACATCATACATGGAAATCATCTTTCCATTAACCACAGCTGCCACTTGATTTACTGCAGCAGCATGAGCCACGTTAACCATCGCTAATAAAGCAAAACAGAAAGAAATAATTTTTTTCACAAAAACTCCCTCATAGAATTTAACTGTGTATTCATTGTAAAGAACAAAATACACTATAATAATAAGACAATATAGTCATATTTTTCATCAACTCATACATTTCTAGCGTATATGTTAACTTTTTTCCATGCAAGATGCAACGCCGGAGCTGACGACTTTTTAGCGGTTCGTTAAGCTATAGGCACAAAAAAAGCACCCTACCCGAACAGACTAAAAGAAGACAATAGCAAAGCATTCAAAATAATTCTGTATGCTTTTTTTAAGACTTAGCCTTTATTTGACAATATCATTAGCCACATGTGAAGAAATTTTTATATCTGCCA
>CAZBDD010000055.1:0-2276 GCA_964490475.1 uncultured Desulfovibrionaceae bacterium | reverse complement strand
AGAGATAAAAGACAAATTAAAGCTATAGCTATACGCACAAATACCACCTTATTTTTATCAGTCCGTTTAAAAAGCGTTCACTGCGCCATTCGCATAAAAAAGCCAAATTACTCATGTATCACGAGTACACTGCGCATCTTGACTTCTATGCTTGCACCATACGTTTTTTACACGTCTTGCCTAAAATCGACTTTTCCAACAGGCTGTTACATCATGTATCAAGAAATTTTCAAAGCTACAACAATTTTCTACACATCTTCTTTTAAGGGCTCTGCACAATTATTTTTTAAACAAATATTGAGCATAAATGCAAAATAAAGCTTAACTAAGCAAATTATATATGCAGAACAAAAACACAAAAATCAATCACTTAATAGGGAGGCAAAGATTCCCTTATTCTTCATTCTTGGTCACATTAGCTTGCGCCAAAGCTCCAAAAGCCTCCGCACAGTGAATTGTGCAAGAGTCTTTTTTAAGAAACATTATACTTTTTGTATAGAAAACAATAAGGCCCCTGCTTTTTCAAGGCTTTTTACGAAAGATTGTTCATCCACAGCAAAACGAATTTCCAAGGTAGCAGGAGGCGTCAAGCGTATTTTTTGGCCATCTTTTCCCCCGCTTGTCATAAGTTTTACTAATTTTTCACCGTCAAGGCTAGTTTGGTCTTTACTCCATTGAATATTTACCTTATGAGCAAAAATATCTGCTCTTTGTGCTGACAAAGCTCCAATATGTTGCTTAAATGTCAGAATACTAAGGAAATTTTCAAACTCTTTAGGGAAAGCCCCAAACCTATCTCGCATAGCTAAAGCAATATCTTCTCTTGTGGCGCCATCGACAGCAGAACTTAAAGATTTATAATAACGTAGACGTTCTCGCCCATCTTGTACATAGGATTCAGGAATATGTGCTGGTACACCAATATTTAGCTCTGTTTCCACCACTGCAGATGATGGTGTACCCTTAAGACGGCTTACAGTTTCTTCCAGCATTTCTAGAAACAAATCAAGCCCAAGGCGCGTCATATGCCCAGATTGTACTTCACCAAGAATATTTCCGGCACCGCGTAAACGCAAATCTTCCATCGCTACTTGAAAACCGGCCCCTAGATAATCTAACTCTAAAATAATACGCAAACGCTCTCTCGCTGTATCAGAAAGGCGATGTTCTTCCGGTACCACAAAAAAAGCATATGCTTGTCTATCTGATCGCCCCACTCTGCCGCGCAATTGATATAATTGCCCCAGACCAAACATATGCGCTTGATCTACAATAAGAGTATTGGCCCGAGGAAAATCAAGGCCAGATTCCACTATAGAGGTGCAAACCAAAACATCAAGCTCTCCATGCCAAAATTTGTGCATGGTTTCTTCTAATTCTTTTTCGGGCATTTGCCCATGAGCCATACCTAAACGCGCAGTAGGAAGTAAATTGCGTACATATTCTGCCACGCGCTCCAACCCTTGCACTCTATTATATACCCAAAAAACTTGACCCTCACGTTGAATTTCGCGCTCTAGCACCTCTTTAAGCACTTTACCGTCGCGTTGTAATATGGCTGTAGATACGGGCTTTCGCTCCGGTGGTGCCGTTTCAATAATAGACAAATCACGAATACCAGACATGGAAAGCTGCAAAGTACGCGGAATGGGCGTGGCTGTTAGCGTAAGAGCATCTACATTTTTTTTCAACGCCTTTAATTTTTCTTTATGACGCACGCCAAAGCGCTGTTCTTCGTCTAGTATAAGCAATCCCAAATTGGGCAAGCTTACATCTTTAGATAAAAGTCTATGCGTGCCCACCACAATATCTATTTGCCCTTGCTCTGCGGCTTTAAGCACATCCTTTTGCTTTTGCTTGCTAACAAAACGGCTTAACAAGCCAACATTAATGGGAAAACCCGCCAAGCGTTGACGAAAGGTCTGATAATGTTGCTCTGCCAATACCGTGGTGGGGCAAAGCAAAGCCACTTGACGCCCCTCTGCAGCGGCTCGAAAAGAAGCTCGTAATGCCACCTCTGTTTTGCCAAAACCTACGTCGCCACACACCAACCTGTCCATAGGTTGCGACTTTTCCATATCGTCCAGCACGTCTTGAATAGCTTTGGCCTGATCTGGGGTTTCTTCAAAACCAAAAGTCGCCTCAAATTCACGAAAAAGTTCGTCGGGCGGGCCATAATTAAAGCCCTTGGTAACTTTGCGATACGCGTACATTTCTACCAAGTCCGCCGCAATTTTTTCAATGGCTTTTCTTGCTTTTTCCTTAGAATTTTGCCA
>CAZBDD010000054.1:0-8124 GCA_964490475.1 uncultured Desulfovibrionaceae bacterium | reverse complement strand
GGCGTTGCGCTTAAAACCTTATCAGTAGTGATGGTTGACATAAAGCAGATAAGTGCAAAAAACAAAAAAAAGATTTTACGAAACATAATCATATCCTAGTGATTTTTAAAGTTAAAATTTAATAATTGCCAGTAAATATGGGGATTATTAAGCAGAACCACTAACTAATCCCCCAATTGCCATTTCCCCTTAGCAGGCCGTTGAAAAAGTGCAATTTGCTTCGTCAGACGCGTTTTTTGCTCCGGTTACGTATGTCTTGATACGCGCCCTCCGACAAAAAACTTTGTCTTCCTCGCATCTTACACTTTTTGAACAACCTGTAAAATACCATATAAATGTAACTTTTTTGTAAAATTTTTTTGAAACAGAGTTTTTCAACAGGCTGTTAGCTTGCGCATCAACAATCTTGACAAAAAAACTAAATATTTTTGCAAGTAGCGTTTAATTAAATACTACTTTATTTCCATAGGATTTTTACCATTAATTTTATATATAACATTAGAATAATCTTTTTCACCATTACACCCGCGGTCAACAATGAAATACTCTATATCAATCATCTCGTTATAGAATTTATCAAAAATTTCTGTATTATTTACATTGATGACCACAAAATCTTTAGCATTTTGGTCTTTCAGTAAATACTGATTTGACTGTGCATACCCTTCTGGTGCACCTGATAGGTTTATGATAGGCGTAGCTCTTGTTGTACGGGTAGTGCGCCCAACAATCGTATCGTTATTAAACTGATCAAATTTACCCATCAGTGATCCGCCTTCCTTACAATGTTGCATATCATTAGCCTTTAGTACTTCAATTTCTTTGTCTTTTATGGTTCCTATAAGCTCATCTTGAATTGTTTTTCCTGTGGAGGGGTCTTTAATCTTTTCACCTTTACAAATGAAGAGTTCACCACTTTGACTGCATGTACTTTTATACTTGCAACGCTTTGATCTATTTTCATTTGCACCTTCAATCTCAAGATTAAATTTTTGATTTGAGTAACGAGTCACATAGAGAAAGTAGTGAAAGCTATCATCCTTTCTAGAATAATATCTTAATTGAGGAGCTTCTTTAGTGATAGGTGTTGCACTTATAGCTTTCTCTGTTATAATGGTTGACATAAAGCAGATAAGTGTAAAAAATAAAAAAAAGATTTTACGAAACATAATTTTCTCCTGGTGGGTTTTAAAATTTAAAATTTAATAATTGCCAGTAAATATGGGGACTATTAAGCAGGACCACTTCCCCCTCAAACTCCCCCCATCCCCTCAAAACGCGCCACAAAGAACAGCCTAACATTTGTTACATCAAAATGTTACCATACTACAATAATAAGCGCGTTTTGAAAGGGGTCTGGGGAAAACTTTTTGGCGCAAGCAAAAGTTTTCCCCAGAAAAAATAATTCATCAACATGTCCTTAGTGGCAGTTGTTCACCAAGGTATATCCCCTCTACACGCACAATACCGCGCATAGCGTACACCTCTACCCCGGCCTGCACAGCCTGCCAAAAAAGATTTGCATAGGCCGGATCAATCATATCAGCTGGCCCAAAGCAGTGTCCGTCACCACGTTGAATTAAATAGAACATGGCGGCTCGCTCCCCTCCTCGCACAATGTCCATCAACTCTAACAGATGTTTTTGCCCACGTTCTGTAGCCGCATCTGGAAAAAGAGCCACATCATCTTCTACCATGGTTACGTTTTTACACTCTACCCACAAGGGAGGTAAGGGACTTTGCCCTGTTTCTGCCGAAGGTAGGCACGTTATACATGCATCAAGCCTGCTCTGCCCTCTTTTGGCTTCGCGCTTATATTGTGTATACCCTTTAGTAAAAGGCAATAAGCCTGCATGAAAAGCTGCTTCTAAAATTTTATTGGGAGTACTGGTATTGACCCCCACCCAAAAACCATCTGTATAGCTTTCACCATCTGTATTGGAAAAAGCTTTTTCACCAGCCTTTACATGAGGCCATTGTCGTGGCATCCATACTGCTTCTTGGGTGAAGGGGAGTTTGCGCTTAGGATTTGCCGCCGGAGACAACAACACAGGCATACCCGGCCGTAAAAGTCCGAGCATGGCGCCTGAATTATTGCTGTGAACCCAAACAATGTCTTGTCCAAGTGCCACTGCAACGCTAAATCTTTTCTGGCGGCGTAAAAAATACCCCACTACGCAATCCGAAGGATGCATGAGTAGTGGAATAGAGACCGCTAAGTGTGGAAAAAGAGCATTTACTTCTATCATAAAATAATATATGCAAGGATAGTTTTTAGCATGCTACCAGTGAAGCATGCTCGAATTTTTTATTATTTAGCCAAATTATACCAAAATTGAAAGGACAACATCGTCATGAAACTTGCGGATAAATTTTCCTCAGTAAAGCCGTCGGCCACCTTAGCCATCAATGCCAAAGCTCTCGAATTAAAAAGCCAAGGTGTTGAAATTATAAGCCTCGCAGTGGGAGAACCGGACTTTAACACGCCGGCTCACATCTGCCAAGCCGCCAAAGACGCCATTGACGCTGCTTTTACCCGCTATACCGCAGTTCCTGGCATTATGGATTTACGTAAAGCAGTGGCAAAATATTACGAAAAAGAATATAATGCAAGTTTTGCCCCTGAAGCTGTGGTTATTTCCAATGGCGGCAAGCAACCACTCTACAATATTATGCAAGCCCTGCTTAATCCAGAAGATGAAGTTCTTATTCCTGCACCTTATTGGGTAAGCTATCCTGATATGGTAGCCTTAGCCAGTGCCAAAGCGGTGTCTGTGCCTACTTCGGTACATGAAGATTTTAAAGTTAGCCCAGAGCTTTTAGAAAAGTACCTTACACCAAAAAGTCGTATGCTTATTTTGAATTCTCCATCCAACCCCACCGGCGTTATCTATAGCCAAGAAGAGTTGGACACCATTATGGAATGGGCCATTGGCAAAGGACTTTTTGTTATTTCCGATGAAATTTATGATCAACTTGTGTACGACACACCCAAATCAGCTACAGCGGCTCATTGGTTTGTGCGCTACCCAGAGCAAGTGGCTTTGTGTAATGGTGTTTCTAAAAGCTATGCCATGACAGGCTGGCGCGTGGGTTATAGCGTGTGTTGTCCTGCTCTGACCAAAACCATTATTAATTTACAAGGACAAAGTACGTCCAACGTCTGTTCCATAGCGCAAAAAGCAGCCTTAGCAGCTTTAGAAGGCCCCAAAGACTTTATGCAGGATATGCGCGAAGCTTTTATTCGCCGTAGAGATTTAGGCTATGCAGAAATCCAAACATGGGACAAAGCCATTTGCCCCAAACCCGGCGGTGCCTTTTATTTCTTTGTAGATATTCATCAGTATTATCGCCCTGGATTAGAAAGTGACGTGGCTGTTTGCACAACTTTACTAGAAAAAGCCCACGTGGCTGTGGTTCCTGGCTCAGCTTTTGGCGATGATCGTTGCATACGTTTTTCCTATGCTCTTGATGATGCAACGCTTATGGAAGCATTACAACGCATAGCCAATGTTTTAAAGTAATTTCAACGATTTTTACACCCTTTAACAAAATTAGTGTAAGCTTTTATTAGGTAGACATGGCATGAGTACTGAAAATTTTCAAAGTGATCCCCAAACATTAAATGACGCATTAGCTCGCATCACAAAATCGCACACTTTAACAGCGGGAGACTATGAAAAAGCTGCCTATGTTATTGCCACAGAAGGAGTTATAGCCCTAGACGCTACACGTATTTCCGTCTGGCAAGTGATGCACGAAAAGAATTGTTTACAATGTGTACTCTTTTATACCAAGGCCGAGAATTTAGCAGAAAAAATTGACGACTTCTCCTTAGATTCTCGCGTTGGCTACCTTGATGCTTTAAATAATGACCGTGTTTTGTGCTTCGATGGTGAACACACCGAAGAACTTGCTGCCTTTGTGGATGATTATAATGAAGATCTTACCGCCATGCTTGACGCCCCTGTGCGCATGCAAGGGAAATTAGTGGGAGTTGTTTGTATTGAGCAAATGCACACTCGTAGAATTTGGACACAAGCCGAAAAAAACTTCGCCTCTTCACTGGCAGACTTTTTGGCTTTGGCTCTCACCTCTTCTTTACATCGCCAAGCCAGAGAAGATTTAGACCTCACTAAAAAACGTGCTTTACGCCTCATGGCTAACCTTCCCGGCATGATCTATCAATGCTTTAATGAGCCCCCTGTATACAGATTTACCTATGTAAGTGATGGAAGTTTAGCACTTTATGGCTACACCCCTGAAGAACTTACTCGGGAAGGCGGGGTACGTTTTTTTGATCTTGTACACCCAGACGATGTAGAAGCTCTAGCAGCTGTCAACATGCAAACTCTGGATATTGGCTTACCGCTAGACACCACATTTAGGGTTATAACTAAAGACGGCACAGTGAAGTGGATATGGGAAAGAAGCCGCGTGGCAGAGTTTACCTCCAACGGAGAACCCTATATTTTAGAAGGTTTTTTATCTGACATTACAGAGCAAAGACGCTTAGAAAGTGCAGAGCTTGCCAACCAAGCTAAAAGCACCTTTTTAGCCAATATGAGCCATGAAATACGCACTCCTATGAATGCTATTTTAGGTATGTCTGACATTGCTTTGCGTCACTCCCCACCAAGCCAAATACAAGAATGCTTGCAAAATATCAAAGCCGCTGCTGGATCTTTATTGGCCATTATTAATGATATTTTAGATTTTTCTAAAATTGAAGCCGGTGCCATGGAAATTGTTCCCGAGCCTTATTATGTAGAATCTTTCATAAATGATATTGTAGCCTTAATTAATGTGCGCATAGGCCGTAAAAACATAGAATTTTTTATTGAAGACAGCCATGACACCCCAAGCATACTTGAGGGGGACAGCATTCGCATTAAACAAGTCATGGTAAATCTACTGACTAATGCTTTAAAATTTACTTATGAAGGGCACATTCGCTTAAGCCTAAGTGCAATACCGGCAGAAAATGATACTGAAACCATGCTCAGTGTGCACGTGGAAGACACAGGAATTGGCATTAAACGCGAAGAGTTGCCCTTGCTTTTTAACAACTTTGCCCAATTGGACACTAAGAAAAATAGAAATATTGAAGGCACTGGTCTTGGGCTTGCCATTACCAAACGCTTAGTAGAAGAAATGGGCGGAAGTATTCACGTAGAAAGCACTTATGGCAAGGGCTCTCGTTTTTCCTTTTCAATACCTCAAACTGTCAAAGACAACACCCCCTTACTCAAAAAAGGTGATTTTGACCATTTAAACACAGCTATTTGGTTAGATTTACCAGATAAAGCAGATTTTTTATGCAAAAAGCTCCACTCTATTGGTACTCAAGCATGCATTGTAGACAATATAGAAGACCTAAAAAATTACACACATGTTTTTCTAGAATATACTAAACTTGAGCAAATTGACCCAACTTCCCTTCCGCATGTCTTTTTCATTGCCCTTTCACGCAATTACTTTGAAGGAAAAGATGTGCCAGAAAATGTAACAGTAGCCTATGCACCGCTTACTACCATTGTTCTTGCACGCCTTTTAGAAGGTACTATCTACCATGTCAGTGACAGCGCAGCCAAGGAAACCACTTTCAGCCTCACCACACGCGGCGTGCGCGCTTTGGTGGTAGATGATAACAGCATCAACCTTATTATTACCCAAAGCGTTTTAGAAGAATATAATATTGCTGTAGATACTGTCCTCTCCGGTGAAGAGGCTTTAAAAAATGTACGCCAAGTTTCCTATGATATAATTTTTATGGATCATATGATGCCCAAAATGGATGGCGTAGAAACTACTGAACACATTCGCGATTTAAACGGAGATCGTTTTAATGTGGTGCCTATTGTAGCCTTAACTGCCAATGCCGTAGGTGATGTGCGCTCAGAATTCATCAAAGCCGGCATGAACGATTTTCTCTCTAAACCACTCATTATTAAAGAATTAGAGCGTGTATTACGCCAGTGGATACCCACCGACAAATGGGAAAATATTGAGAAATAAGCTCTTATTGAAAATTTTTCTCTCTTAACATACATTTGCCCCATGCACATGGAACTACATATTTGCTTTATGCAGGCAGATGCTCAAAGCTTGTATCAAGGTCTGCCGCGCTATGCCAGCGAAGAGGCCGCCGGTATGGACCTACGCGCTTGCATCTGCCCCCCCACTCTTACTATCGCTGCTCAAGAGCGCGTACTCGTGCCATCTGGTATTGCTGTACATCCTATTACCTTCGAACACATCGCTGTAGCTGGTTTCATCTACTCTCGTAGTGGACTTGGTGCCAAGCACGGCATAACTGTGGCTCAAGGGGTGGGAGTCATTGACAGTGATTATCGTGGCGAAATTATGATTATGCTGCTTAATACTACTTCTGAAGCCTACACATTGCAACGCGGCGAGCGTGTGGCTCAGCTTGTTTTTCAACCCATCATACGCCCACAGATTTTAGTATGTAAAAGCCTGCCCCCTAGCCCACGAGGTAGCGGAGGTTTTGGACATAGCGGAAAGTTATAACTTTCTGCACATTTTTCTTTGAGTACATGAACATCCGTTCAACATTTTTTCAATAACTTACACGAAGGAGTCTCCCATGTCACAACAATCCGCTGCCTTTATAGCTATGAAAGAAAGAGAAGAAAAACTTCTTTGCCGTACCTATGGGCGTTACCCTTTGGCCATAGTGCGCGGCAAGGATTCCCTACTTTGGGATGCAGACGGAAAAGAATATATTGACTTGTTAGCCGGCATTGCCGTTACTGGCCTTGGGCATTGCCATGAAGAAGTGGTACAAACCGTTCAAGAGCAAGCTCAAAAACTCTGGCATGTGAGCAACTTATTTTATCAGGAAGAGCAACTTGACTTAGCAGAGAAGCTGCTTTCTACCTGCCATATGGATAAAGCTTTTTTTTGTAATTCCGGTGCAGAAGCCAACGAAGCGGCCTTTAAACTGGCGCGTCGTTATATGCGCAAAGTAAAAAACAAAGATGCTTATGAAATTATTACCCTCAGTGGCTGTTTCCATGGACGTACCATGGCCGCCATAGCTGCCACAGGCCAAGAGCGCTTTCAAGACGGCTTTGCCCCCATTCCACAAGGCTTTATTCAAGTTCCTTGGGGCGATATGGACGCCTTACGCAAGGCTGTGGGCCCGCAAACTGCAGGTATTTTCTTTGAAGTAGTGCAAGGAGAAGGCGGCATTCGCCCCATGACAGCGCAATACATTAAAGATATAGAAAACCTTTGCCGCGAAAAAGATATTTTACTTATGGTCGATGAAGTGCAAGCTGGCTTATGCCGCACAGGAAAATTTTGGGCATTTCAAAACTTTGATGTAAAGCCAGACATTTTGACTGTGGCTAAAGCCTTAGCCAATGGTTTACCCATGGGCGCCATGCTTACCACCAATACCGTAAACCCAGGCTTCCAAGCAGGTAGTCATGCTACCACCTTTGGCGGCGGAGCTCTAGCTTCAGCCGTGGCCGCTACATGTATAGATATTATGTTACGTGATAACTTGGCTGAGCGTGCCGCACAAGTAGGCAACGACTTCATGAAAAAGGTAGAAGCACTGTCCCAACGCTTACCCAACACCATAAAAGAAGTACGTGGCCTAGGCCTTATGTTAGGTATAGACTTAGTTAAGCCGGGTAAAGAGGTATGGGAAGCTTTACTTGATCGCGGCTTTATATGTAATTTAACGCAAGATACTGTGTTACGTCTTTTGCCTGCGCTCACTGTAGAAGAAAAGCAATTAGACGCTTTCTTAACAGCTCTGGAAGAAATCTTGCGTGAGAAAAAAAGCTAACAACAGATTGACATTATTTACTTTATAACAGCAAGAAAGATTTTTCTACTCACATTCAGAAACAAAAATAGAATTTTCTGAAGTTTGACAGCATTTTTTTGTTGACGTTGCCATGCCTTTTGTGTAGAACATCTTTCGACGCTGATTGCGTCATGCGTCCCCTTCGTCTAGCTGGCCCAGGACATCGCCCTTTCACGGCGACGACAGGGGTTCAAATCCCCTAGGGGACGCCAAATGTGAGTACAATGAAGGACATTAAGGTTTATAAAGCCTTAATGTCCTTTTCTTTTTTGCTTTTG
>CAZBDD010000053.1:0-8172 GCA_964490475.1 uncultured Desulfovibrionaceae bacterium | reverse complement strand
TGTTCAAAGCGCCCCATACGCGCTTTTACTCCTGAAGCTACCCCCTCTTCAATGCCGAAAAGTTCGCTTTCCAATAAGGTAGAAGGTATAGCGGCGCAGTTTATAGTAACAAAAGGCTTATTCGAGCGAGAACTCAAAGAATGAATATGCCTTGCAAAAATACTTTTTCCTGTGCCTGTTTCCCCTGTAAAGAGTAATGTGCAATCCACAGCTGCAGCACGCTCTACCTGCTGAATAACGGGTATCATCGCTGCTGATTGAGACAAGTGCATAAGTTTTTTTTCTTTAGAGGCCTTGCGCTTCAATTCTCCACGCAATTTACTATTTTCAGAAAGCAAGCGTTCTTGATGGCGCAGCAACTCGGTGCGAGCCACTTCTAATTCCGTAAGCAATCGACTCAATTCAAATTCTCTAGCTTCAGTTCGCACAAGCATCATGGAAAAAGCCTCTACCAGCACATTGACAGGATCATTTACATCATCACTGGGTAAAAGATCAAAAACAGTTTTAGCCTGTTCATAATCCCCTTGCGCCATCTGTGTGCAAATTTCTGTCAAACGTTGATACAAATCTTGTCCTGTCATGGCAGCTCCCACATATTGTGCTTCTTCTAAGACCCCTGTACAATGAATTTAACAAAGACCTTATTCTACATATGCCCAAAAAATGGGCATGTCAAGAATTATACTTTCATGCTACACTGGGTAGCGCGAAGAATTAATATTAGCATAAAGAGAGTCACAGCGCCATGTCACCCCGTATGCCTGCTAAAAATGTAGACAGCTCACAAAAATTAGAGCTCACCTTCACCGCCCAATTAAGTACAGTGGAAGGTATTTTGACCTTGGTTCAAGAATGGGCTGCACAAAAGGGGGCTTCCTATGACGATAAACTTTCTTTGCGCCTTATTCTTGAAGAATTATTGACTAATATTTGCATTCACGCCACCCCCACAGAACAAAATACTAAAATTCGTTTACATATTGAACCCTATGGAGAGGCAGACAAAGTGGAGTTTCATGTGGTTTTATGGGACAATGGCATCCCTTTTAACCCCCTGCGTGAAAACGATATTCCCGTAGACACATTACAAAATACTGTAGTGGGACGACGCGGACTTTCCTTAGTACGCCTACTCACTACCAATAATGCCTATGTCAGAAATAATGGTAATCAATTTTCCTTTATCTACGCTGCCGATGGTGACAGCCAAGATGCACACGCTGACCAAGAAGAACCACATAATACCCCCTTACATCAAACACTGGGCACGCAATTACGCCATGCTTGGAGAAATCATTTAGCTTTTCGCCAGACGACACTTTTTACTTTTTACGCCATTATCCTTATCTGGGGTGGTATAAGCCTATTCTATTTTGGCACCCAAAAAATGGTGTACGACAATGCCACCACCTTAGGCATGCAGGCTATGCACACGCAAGCCGTCGTCACATCAAGCTTTATGCAACGTGTACAAAAAAATTTAGATACATTGGCCCAAAGTATAGGTAAGAATACTAATAAAACACAATCCCCTACAAGACTTTTTGCTCACGGTGCCAGCAATCTTTTTCAAGAATTATTAGACAGTCCGCACATTGCCAGCCTTGCTGCAGAAGTTCCTGTGGTGGGCATCATGGCCGGTATGGGCGATGATGCTTGGTTTTTTGGCATGGAAAAAGGCCTTATTGCTCATAAATACCCCATTGAACATATTCAAAAGCGCATACATCCCCTAAAAAATGCCGGTACATGGCAAAGGCTTTTATTTTCGCTACAAAATCAAGAGGGGCATCTTACGGCCATGACCAAATCTTTGGCAAAAGAAGTAGTGCAAGAGCTCACACATAGAAAGAAAAGCCACGATGAATGGGAAGAGAACACCCTAGCTTCTGATCCCAATGCCTCCATGATATATAGCATTCCCTTATCCTTTTCTTCAGAAAAATCACAGCAAAAACAAGAAGATGCATGGATAGGCGTTGTTATTACCATGCCTTGGATTACAAATACATTACAAGGCCTTTCAGGCTTTCGTGAGGCACGCCCTCTATTTATGGATTCCATGGGAAAATATATTATTTTTCCCCCCGGTCATTCCATGCATCAAGGGCCCCAAAGTTTACAAGAAGACGCCACAACATTTCATCTTCCTGCTTTGGTCTCTTTAGAAAAAGATATTCTTTCGGGAAAAAAAGGTATTGTGTCTTTGCAAAGCCTTTTAGGGGAAAAAGATATTCCTTGGAATGTACCATGGCAAGCGCCCACATCTCTTATATATCACCCTTTAACTTTTTCCGGCTGGCACTTAGCCATGCTGGTAAACAGCCGTGAATTGGGTAATGTTCCTTTGCCTTTCCCGCAAAGCTTTTTACTTATGGCTTTATTAGGCCCTCTTGGTATTGCCTTACTCACATGGTTTGTTACCTCTCGCACCTTGTATCCTTTACAATCTTTAGATGTGGCCATTCGAAAATTAAGCCAAGGTGATACAGACAACCCTTTCCCCAAGGCGCGTTTCCCCGATGAAGTAGATGCCATGCTCAAAGCCTTTGACCGTGTGCGTGTGACTTTGCGCACCTCATTTCGTAATCTCATTCTCAATGCTACAAAACAGCAAAGTCTTGAAAATGAACTAGATATTGCACGCAATACACAAGAGTCTATGCTTCCAAGTGCTTTGCCACAAGTTCCGGGCATACAAGTTGCTGCCGCCATTGATATGGCCCGCGAAGTCTGCGGCGACTTATACACCTGTTTTATGCACCCAAACAAGCCAACACAAATGTATTTTATGATGGGCGATGTGTGTGGTAAGGGTATACCCGCCGCTCTTATTATGAGCCGCGCTGTATCATTGGCACGTTCTTTTCTCGTAGATGGCACTCCCTCCTCTACCCTAGAACGTCTTAATGAAGCTCTCTTGCGAGTAGACTCCACAGCCATGTTTGTTACTATGCTCGTAGCCACTTTTGATACAGAAACTGGTATGTTTCACTGGGCCAGCGCAGGACACCCACCCCCCATGTGGACGGCTAATTTACAAAGGCAAGAATCACTACAAAAAGAAAAAATGCCTGTACCTCTAGAGTGGTCACAAGAACTTGTATTAAATGTATATCCTAACCAAAAATATACCACCTTTTCCCTTGAAATACAGCCTGGACAAGCGCTCTTACTATATACAGACGGTGCCAGTGAAGCCATGGGCATTCCATCAGAAGAGCATGAAGAAATGTACGGCGAAGAACGCCTTCACAGAACCTTTATAGAAGCGTGGAGAGATAATTCGCATGCCAATGCCATTTTAGAATATATTCGTAAAGACATTCAAAAACATATGGGAGAACAAAGCCCTGCTGATGATATTTCTTTATTGGTTATTAGTCGTGAAAAATAATTTTTACAGCTTTTCTCTTGACACATTTCAAACAGTATTGAATTATCAATTATATGGAAAGTAAACACGCTAGCAAGCTTTTTGAAGCTCTCTCTTCTGAACATCGCTTAGATATCTTTCGCCTCTTGGTTAAAAGTGCCCCCCAAGGGCTAGTAGCCGGAGAAATAGCGAAAATATTAAGCATTCCTTCCACTAACCTTTCTTTTCATTTAAAAGCCATAGTACAGTGTGGTCTAGCTCAAGTGGAGCGTGAGGGGCGATTTATGCGCTATACAGCCAATATTCCACTCATGCTTGAAGTAGTAGGCTTTTTAACTGAAAAATGCTGTGACAGTGACCCTGCCACCTGCCAACGCTTTCGCGCACAAGCAGGTATAGAAGAAGGTTTACTTCCTCTACGCATTCCTTAAACAAGCTACTAAAGTTCATTAATAAATTTCATCAAGAAATCCCTCTTCTTCGCGCTGAAGGCTATGTATTTTTTTCATCTTTTAAAAAGTCTACATCCTTGACAGCCTTCATAGCCCATGCTATTTCTGACCTGTGTTATTGTAACTTAATGAGGAGTTATTATGAAAAATTTACTATGGATTTTCATTGCGGTATTTGGCCTTGCCTTTGCATCACCAGCCATGGCAGAAACACCCAAAGTCCCAGCCGACGGCTTAAAAATGGAAAAATCAAAAAAACCTGTAGTCTTTAATCACAGCACTCACAAAGAAGTAAGCTGTGCTTCCTGTCACCACCCTGTGGACGGCAAAGAAGATTACAGAAAATGTAGCACAGCTGGCTGTCACGATGACCTTAAAGCTAAAAAGGGCACCAAAAGCTACTACTTTGTTCTGCATGCTAAAAAAGGAACCAAGTTTGACACCTGCGTAAGCTGCCACGTAAAAGTAGCCAAAGACAAGGGCTACGACAAGGATAAGACAAAAATGTTAACAGGTTGTGCCAAGTCTGGTTGCCACAATTAATTTCTAGTTTTTTGGATGATAAAGCCCCGTTGCACTGCGGGGCTTTTTTTTACCGACTCTTCTATATTTTTTACATAGACCTTTTACATAACCATCATAAGCAACGTTAGAATTTGGGAGAAAATTTATGAAAACATTTCTTATAAATTTCTTTATTTTTTGTCTTACTATAAGTATTGCCCAAGCCATGCCCGCATCGCCTCCTAGCTTAGAAAATGGAAAGGTTTTTGTCACAAGAGATGGCAAAAAAATAAGCCCAGAGCACGGCGTGTACGTGGTACCACTAAAGGACGTTGATTTGTCGGTGGTAGTCTTTGGTGATTTTGATGCGGATAAGGCTAAACACGGCTTTTATTTCTATAAGAAAGATTCTCAAAGCCCCTATGCCTTTGCACCAGAACCCAAGGCCGGCGCCTTTACTGATACCGCGGTCCTTTCCCCAGACAAAAAACTTCTCTTTTTTGCCTTACCAGATGCCAGCGAATTAGTAATTTACTCCTTCCCAGATTTAACACTTCAAGGAAGAGTGCCTTATAGTCCCTTAGCTGACACGCCTATCTTTGTACAAAAAGGGAAAAATTGGGGCCTGCTTCTTACCCAAGTACAAGAATTTGGCGGCGACCCTTATGCCATACGTCAATGCCAATACGACCCCTGTGAAGCCACCTCTGCCGCTTTTTATGATATAGTAAAAAAAACAACTACCATACTTAATCAAGGCAGTGCTACCTGCAATTATTCTGTACAGGGCTTTGAAAATGGCAAAGTGCTTGTGGGCGAAATATGTCTAGATAAGCCCAGCGATTGGAAGAACTTTTCAGCAAAAAAGCCTACAGTATTGAAAAAATCTTTAAAATAAGGATTATTTGTGACAAAAAAACCTTCTCTTGTTTTTTTGTCACAAATAATCCTGAGTAAATAACTTGCCATTGACTCAAAAAATGCTTATATTGCCATCGTAGCGCATGCAATACAAGCAATTCGTTATAGATATTCCCATTGATTTATTTGAGAAAGAGATGCAAAACATAAGGAAAATAATAGAGATAAACCAAGAACGTTGCGACGGATGCGGTGTATGTCTTACAAATTGTATGGAAAGCGCTCTTGCCATTGTAGATGGTAAGGCGAAAGTTATTTCAGATGTTTTATGTGACGGCCTTGGGGCCTGCTTAAAAAGCTGCCCTCAAGATGCACTGCGCATTGTGGAAAGGCCTGCTCTCCCATTTGATGTGGACGCTGTGCGAATGTTGCAAGATAAAGCACAAACGCCCCCATCAAACACAGGCTGTCCATCGCTAAAAGAAATGCAAACTAGCCACAAACCATGGCCTCTAAAGTTGCGCATTATGCCTGCTAACTCTCCATTTTTAAAAGATGTTCCTCTACTCTTTATGGCTGACTGTGCGCCTGCATGCATGACAAACTTTCATACATCTCATGCCCATGAAGTCAAGCTTATGACATGTCCAAAATTTGAAGATCATGATCAAATATTGCAAAAGATCATAGAAATACTCACAGAAAATACGCCTAAGAACCTCCATGTATTACGCATGGAAGTTCCCTGTTGTCACGCCTTGCAAAACATAACGCAAGCCGCAATTACACATTTACAAGAAAACACTCAAATAACTCCTCCACGCCTCAAATACGAGGTCTGTAGTAGAGACGGCTATATATTACAAGATACATTGCTATAAAATAAAACTCCCCTTGAAGCGTAAACTTCAAGGGGAGTTTTTTTCTTACCTATCTGCAATAACTATTTTTCGCTGTGTGCCTTTCTCTTTGCCAAGTAAGCCTTGCCCCCTTCATATACCAAGGGCAAAACAGATATAATAATAATGGCATAGACAATAAGCCCAAAGTTCTCTCTAGCAAAGGGAGTATTACCCAAAAAGTAGCCCACACTTACCAAGGATCCTACCCAGATTATGCAACCTGTAACATTGTAAAACAAAAAGCTTCTAGGATGCATTAAGGCAATACCTGCTACAAAAGGAGCAAAAGTACGCACTATGGGAATAAACCTTGCTAAAATAATAGCTTTTCCCCCGTGCTTTTCATAAAAAGCATTGGCTTTAAGTAAATGTTCTTTCTTAATAAAGCGTGTTTCTTTTTTAAATATGGCAGGTCCCACCCTACGGCCAATGCTATAGTTAACAGCATCACCAATGATACCTGCTGCCAAAAGAACAGCCATACTTTCGGCATAGCCCAACAAACCAGCCCCAGCCACAACCCCAGTAGCAAAAAGCAAAGAATCACCTGGGAGAAAAGGAGTCACCACCAAGCCAGTTTCACAAAAAACTATCAAAAAAAGAATCGCATACACCCATAGCCCATAGTTTTCTACTAAGGCAAAAAGATGCTTATCAATATTTAAAATAAAATCCACCAAAAGAAGTACTAGATCCATAAAATTCCTTTTTTTATACATAAGTCCCTACACAATGCATTGCGCAAAGATCTTAAATTACCTGTTAACAACACAATTTCACATTTTTTTGCATTATATCTACATATTTAGCAACACCAGCTATATATTTAATGGGTGCACAGTACCCACTCTTTACTAAAATGACAAGGGCAGAAATCCTCTTCTTCCCTCATATAGCCTTATCATTATGAACAATCTAGAGAAGATACCTGACGCATTGGTAAAGCCGCCAACAATGAAAGCACTAAAGCGGCACCAAGACCAGCATAGGCATACGTTGTATTTTCTGTAAGCGCCGCTGTTAAACCAAGGCCGCCGCCCACAACCATAGATAATGTCATCATGCCGGTATGCAGTCGTACTTTTTGATACAATACCATACCTACAAAAACAGGTATTACCACACCACAAACATAGATATCATTAGCCATAAGCAATAAAGCCAAAATGCCTTTTCCAGACAAAGCCAAAGCTATAGAGCCTACACCTACCCCCAGTACACAAGCACGACATACCCAAGGACTGGTATTTTGAAAAATATCATGAGCCCCTATGGTGGCAGCCGTCACAAGGCTAGAATCTGCAGAAGAAATTAAAGCAGAAAAAATTCCCAAAAGTACTAGCATGCTCGCCCACGGGGGCAACTGCGCAGAAACAACTTCCATAAGCACACCTTGTGCCGTAATATCCGCAGAATTTGCCATAAAACCACGACATAAAAGCCCCAAGCCCACTATAAGGCAAGCCGTAAGCACCAGCCCAAGCACTGCCCACACTGCACCGTGTTGTGCCGTACGCTCATTGCGGGCGCTGAGTAAGCGTCCAAAAAGCATGGGACAAACAACATAAGAACCACCAATAATTAATAAAAAATAACTAAACTTGCTTAAAGGAAAATCGGCATTAATAGCCTCCACCGCCACACCTTGAAAAGGAGCAGAGCTGGCCTTATAAAGAAACACTGCTGCCAAAGCAAGAGCCAGCACAAGTATAATAAATTGTAAAACATCACTTTTAATAACAGCTGCCTGTCCACCTATGCACGCATAGATAATCACAAGCCCAGCACCTAAAAATAAGGCTACAGTATTTGCCATCTCTCCATCTAATCCCCATGAAGCCGACAGCACAGGAGCAAGCAAGGCCGTCATAGCAGAAAATTGCGCTGCCGTAATAGCAAACCATGCCAAAATAATAATAATAGAAGACAATGGTCGCGCAGGTGCCCCAATAAAAGTGATTACCATTTGAGGTAAGGTGCTCGCGCCGCTTTGACGCACTTTTTTAGCTAAAAAAAAGGTTAAAAAGCAAAGACCTATGGCGCCAGTACCTAACCACCAAAAGGCAGGTAAGCC
>CAZBDD010000052.1:0-8208 GCA_964490475.1 uncultured Desulfovibrionaceae bacterium | reverse complement strand
TACAGAATGAATTACTCAGAAAATCGATATATTAATCTTAGGCTGATATTTACGTGGCGTTTTGAAAGGTAGAGGTGATTGAAGAGGGAAAGGGGTAATTTTTTTGAACACTGCTAGAAGTGCTACTTTATTCATAAAAAAAGCAAAATAATCAGTGCTTTTTTAGTGAAAAACGTTCTCTTTTGTTATCTTTTTCTTTTTCTGAATACTTTCCATCATAGAAAATATCTTGCTCCTCTGCTTCGTTTGCGTTAATTTTCGCTGTGAGTACTTCTTGTTTTTTTATCTAGAGAGGTAGAGTAGGGAATACTCATTGTAACATTATAACAAAATGGAAACTCTGTCATGACCAAGGAAAAATCTAAAGTTTATTTTACTGATATGCGCTGTAAGGTGGGTACAAGCTTGCAAATGAAGTTGGAAAAACTTATTCGCAAGGCTGGTATCACTGAAATGAATCTAGAAAATAAATTTGTGGCTGTTAAAATTCACTTTGGGGAACCGGGGAATCTTTCCTTTTTGCGCCCTAACTTTGCTAAAACTGTAGTAGATGTGCTTTTGGGTGAAAAAGCCAAACCCTTTCTTACCGACTGTAATACTTTGTATGTAGGGCGTCGCAAAGACGCTTTAGAGCATATGGAAGCTGCCTATGAAAATGGCTATTCTCCTTTTTCCACGGGTTGTCATATTATTATTGGTGACGGGTTAAAAGGCACTGACGATGTGGATGTACCTTTGGAAGGTACCACTTATTGCCAAAGCGCTAAAATAGGGCGCGCCATTATGGATGCTGATATTTTTATTTCTTTAAACCATTTTAAAGGCCATGAAATGACAGGCTTTGGTGGTGCCATTAAAAATATTGGTATGGGTTGTGGTAGCCGTGCGGGCAAGATGCATATGCACTCTGATGGCAAACCCACAGTAGATTCTGAAAAGTGCCGTAAATGCGGTGTGTGCATCGAATATTGCGCTCATGAAGGTATTTCTTACAATGAAGATAAAATTGCCAGCATCAACCACGATAATTGCCTTGGCTGTGGTCGATGTATGGGCGTGTGTAATTTTGATGCCATTGAAGCCCCCTTTGATGCCAATAGCGATACTTTAAATTGTCGCATGGCTGAATACAGTCTTGCTGTGTTGCAGGGCAGACCGCATTTTCATATTAGCATTGTCAATCAAGTGTCCCCTTATTGCGATTGCCATTGCGAAAATGATGCGGCTGTGGTACCAGATATTGGCATGTTTGCTTCTTTTGACCCTGTGGCTTTGGATAAAGCTTGCATTGAGGCTGTCAATAGTGCGCCGGCCATAGGCTCAAGCATTATGAAAGATTGCGGCTGCGAACATGGTCAATTGGGTGACCATTTTAAAGCAATTCACCCCACTACCAATTGGCGCTCACAATTATCTCATGCCGAAAATATTGGTCTTGGCTGTGAAGAATATGAGCTTATCACGGTAAAGTAATTTTTGTTTTAACTTTTAACAAGGGAGATGCCTTATGGAAATGATGGATGCTGGTCGGATTTGTTTAAAAGAAAAGTTTGCTACTTTTAAAGGACGTGCTTCTAGAGCGGAATATTGGCTTTTCTATGCCTTTATATGGTTTGCGGTCATGGTTATAAGTGTTTTAGCGGCAGTTCTTGCACTTGTAAGTCAAACGCTAAGTTATGGTATTTGGATTCTTGTTGGCGTGGGCTTGCTTGTTCTTATTATTCCTGGTTTAGCTGTCTCAGTACGCAGATTGCATGATATTAATAAGAGTGGCTGGTTTATATTAATTTCCTTTATTCCTTTTGTGGGAGCTGTTATTTTACTTTATTGGCTTATTTTAGGTGGAGATAAAGAAGCCAATAGATTTGGTGAAGTACCTGCTGAATAAAGCGTATTTTTGTAACTAGCGATATAATGAAAAAAGCCTCTGTATAAAATTATATAGGGGCTTTTTTAATGGACTGTATGAAATGGAACCTCTGTATAATCCAAAAGGCATGGATTGCCACGTCGCTGCGCTCCTTGCAATGACTTGCTATTACAACGAAAGTCACTGCGAGCGAAGCGAAGAAATTCATTCATTTGTAATTGTGTAGAATCCTTAGATTAGACATGAACAAAATTTTAAGAAGTGTTTAGATGTCATAAAATCTTTTGTGAAAAGAGACGTACAGAGGCTCAAAGCGTAATGTGCTATCAAAAAAAGCTTCTTTTCTCATAAAAATGTGCATTGCTACGCACTTGACATCTTCTAGCTATACAAGTAATGCGAAGCGCATTACATATTTTTCGTATAGGAGCATATTATGTTGCAAAGCAATGTTCATGATGAGAAGGACGTAGAATTGCCTCTTCACCCAGATAAGTGGTATAATTTTATTCTTTCCAGCAGGGCACAGAACTTTATTATAGGTCTTATAGTACTGAACGCCATAACACTTGGTATGAGCACCTCAGTATATATGCGTGAAAATTTTGGCACGGCGTTGGCTGTTTTTGAAGCTGTGGCACTTGGTATTTACACCATTGAGCTTATATTAAAAATGATGGCATTACGTCATAAATTTTTTACCAATGGTTGGAATTTATTTGACTTGCTTATTGTGGGCATTGCCTATGTTCCGGCGGTAGGGCCGCTTTCTGTCTTGCGGTCTTTGCGTGTTTTGCGCGTTTTGCGGTTAGTTTCCGCCATTCCTCGTTTACGCGCCATTGTTCGTTCCTTGGCTTTATCTTTGCCAAGCATTGGTTGGATTAGCTTTCTTTTGTTAATGGTGTTTTACATCTTTGCCGTTATGGCTACTTTACTTTTTGGTAAAGTATTTCCCCAATGGTTTAGCACTTTGGGCGAATCTTACTATACCTTGTTCCAAGTACTCACCTTAGAAAGCTGGTCTATGGGTATTGTACGCCCCATTATGGAAGAATTTCCTTATGCATGGCTTTTCTTTGTGCCCTTTATTCTCTTAACCTCCTTTGTGGTACTCAACGTTTTTATTGCCGTCATTGTGGGCGCCATGAGTGAGGTTCGCGCAGAGGAAAAGTTGCAAAGCGCTGAAGAAGAATTGAATGAGCAAAACACCTCCTTACCACAGCTTTTAGATGGTGAAATTAAGCAACTTCGTAATCAGTTGGAAAGACTTGAAGCCTTGCAACAAATGCTTGTAAGAGAAAAAGAAAGAAATTCTCAGTAATAAATTTCTATAAGTTTTTTGGCAGAAGAGGGGCAGCATCTTAGTTTTAAAAAATTGCGACGCAATGGCCCCTTTAAGTAAAGTATAAACCATTTAAAACTTTTTAAGAAAGGCGTGTTTATGGAAAATGTGAAGAAAAATTCTGGTTTTTCTTTTTTGGGATTAATGTTTTTTATGGTGATGATTTTTGCATATGCAAATCCTCATTTTGCACAAGCTGCAGTTGATAGTATAAAAGTTGCCACGTATGCGCAAGATCTGGAAATTTTAGATATTAACCCTAAGGCAACGGGAAAATCTATTATTGTAGCAAAAGATTTGTATTTCAAAACTTTTACTGAGCAAGATTCTCAGGAAACTCGTGATGCTGCTTTTATAATTTTTGAAAAATTTTACGAAAATATTGCTGAAAAAGTATATAAAGACGAAGTTTTTGAACAATTATATTCTATTTCATATGTCGAAAAGGATCCGTACTTCCTTACTGCCACTAAGGAAGCTGAATCTTATGGTTTACAATTAGTTCAACTGGAAGGTGACTTTTATCCTGTAGCTAATTCAAACTATCTTGTTAAAACGTTCGGAAAGTTAATATCACCGGCTATTCGGGCATATCTTACTTTTAAGAAAAAAAATGAGCATATAGTAGAAGATGCGGCATTAATGGTAAGTGTTGATGAGCTTAGAGAGATAATTATCTTGGGAGATACCGTTGTTAAAAAATATCCTGATAGTGATATAGCTACTCTTATAAAACCAATACTAAATCAATTATTAGATTTTTATATCTTAGGAGTCAACAATTTGCCTATATCCGATGGCTCAACTAAGGAGATGGACCCTGCACTAAAAAGCTCTTTCAGTAAATTTCTTAAAGAAAATACAGATTCGACTTATTATCCACTAATTAAATATGTGTATAATTATTTACAGAAGAATAAATTTAGGTATACAGATAAAGTTAGCACAGCTTTAAGTGAAAAGTTACGCGAAGATGGACTCTCTGATTGGTAATGGTTGATATATTTTTTATTCAACTGCTTGTAATTAAATAATTATGAAAGAAAAAGATAAGCTTTTTGCATTAACTTGATTTTAGACAAAGGCTTCTTTTTTTCTCTTAAGCAAATATTGACTTCATCTCAAACAGCCCAGCCTTTTCTGTAAGTTTTATATGGTGAGCTGTTTGTATGAATTTCGAGAGAGTTTCGTGATATGGATAAGTTATATCTTTATCTTCTTGCGTTAAGGTAAATTTTGATTGTAACGTTCATAAAACATTTGTAGCTGAATATATGGGTAGCACTCCATGAATGCTACCCATATATTTTGTTAATCAATAAAGCGACAAATTTCGTCTACGCCTTTTCTAGGAGTCACAGAGGTTTCAGTAGCTGGGTAGCCGTAAACAACAAGCGCGGCTACGGTTTCATCTTCTGGAAGTTCAGCAATTTTAGCAAGTTCCGTATCATTAATGACACCCATTATGCAAGTGCCAATGCCATAAGCGTGAGCGGCAAGACAAAAAGTTTGACAAGCGATACCTGCATCAAAAACTTCCCATACATTAGCCTTGGTCGTGGCAAATTCGTCTTTTTCAGGGTCGAGCTTACCACTTTTGCCTTTTACAAAGCTTAGGATAGCCACATTTTTTGCATTTTTTAATGTGCTAATATTATAAGTAAAGTCATTAACGCCGTCGGTAATGCACTGGGCTATTTTTTCAGGTGATGTGATAAAAGTATATCGTGCCACTTGATAGTTTGCCCAAGAAGGTGCAAAACGAGCAGCATCCATGACTTTTTGCATAACTTCTTTGCTGACAATTTCATCTTTGTAAGTGCGCACACTTCTACGTTCTTTTAACAGTTCAATACCTTTTACATTTTCCATTTTTTTCTCCTTGCCTTACCTTTGTAAGGTTAATAATTTTAATTTTTTAAAGACATATACACTGACTTTATATTTTTGTCACTATTGAGCAAGCTTGGTGCGCACAACCAAGAAGGGTGGTTTTGTTATGTCCTTACCCTTATTAAGGGCTGCAGATTTATCCAATTGATTCACCACTCCATACACATAGCCATCTTTAATAAAAAGCCCATCAGGCCAAGACTGACCAGCAGGAAGACGAGCAATATCTTTATAGGTTCCTTTTTGAGTGACGCCAATGGTTTGTTCTTGTATATTAGTGATATAGACATTCTGTTTGGCGTCAACGACAATACCGTCGCTATAAGATTTTGGCCCGTACAGCTCTATGCTTTGTAACAACTCTTTTTCATTATCAAAAGCTTTTGCCGGAACACGAAAAATTTTAGTTCCATGTAAAGAGCCAAAGTAGACCCACTCTTGTTGTGGATCTATGGCAATAGGATTAAGAGGCGAGCCATTTTCTTTTTCAGACTGTAAATCTTTATAATTTTCAGCCATGCGCACACCCTTGCCATTGGTCATATCCATCACAATAAAAGCCGGAGATTTTGGGTCCTGACCTCGCGTAGGGTCGGCAATGATAATTCTATTGCGCTTTTCATCCAAAACAAAATCTTGCAAAAAAGAAGTTTCTTTGAGCGTATTTGTAGGAACTTTGAGAATCTTATTGAGTGCGTTTTTCTTGGTATCCCAAATAACAAATTCTCTATTTGCCATATCTAATATCCAAAGATTATCCTTGCTATCTATTTTTGCACCAATGGTACTTTGAATGACTGAGTCTTTGCCCGTAGCATATTGTGCGTTGGGATAAGCCTTAGTGCTTCCATCAGTGAAAAGTTCAACTACCTTGGTTTCAGGGTTAGAAAATGGCGATACAGTCAAAAAGATGCGGCCATTACTTGACATAATCACATATCCAGGGCGCAACGTGTCAAACTGTGCTACAATTTCCACTTCCGCAAGGCTAGCCTTGTTTTTTTGCGCTGCATAGACTGGGCATGTATTAAAAATGAGTATAAAAAGCAGAACTGCTTTTATGAAATCGCCGCAATGTGATAAAAATGTTTGTGTTTTTTTCATATTATTTCCAAGTGTTTTTACGAATACGTTCAGGCTTAAAGTGATCTTTTTGATTAGGAATAGCTTTAGGATAGCCGATGGGCACAAAAGCAAGCGGAGTAATGTTTTCCGGTAAGTTAAATTCTTTCACATAAGGTGCAATAAGATCTTTGTTAGGATAAATTCCTGTCCAAGTGGCACCAAGTCCGAGGGCATGTACGGCAAGTAAAATATTTTGCGTGGCAATGGAAACATCAATAATGCCATAATCTCTTTGGTCTTGATGTCTTACTTTATTGAAATCTACACAAGTTAAAATTCCTAAGGGAGCATTTTTGGCAAAAAGGGCGTATTTGTTGATTTTAGAAATAGCCTCAAGTTTAGCCCTGTCATCTACAATTATGAATTCCCAAGGCTGTTCATTATAGGCGCTTGGAGCTGCCATGGCCGCACGCATAATGGTTTCGAGTTGCGCATCGGTTACAAGTTGCTCTGTAAAACCACGAATGCTACGCCGTGTCATAATTGCTTTAATTGCCCCCATTTCCTTTTGCTCACTAGCAAAGACTTTTGCTGGGGCGGCTAAAGTCGCTACTCCGGCCACAAGAGCAGAGCCTTGTAAAAAATTCCTACGTGAAAGAGACATGATTTTCTCCTAAGTTTATGTTTGGGAATTGAATGTATCTAAAAAAACATATGCGTGTTACTTGCCATGCACAGAAGAATCTTATAGAAATACACATGCAAAATGCAAGTAGGCACAAAAAAATGACATACTTACAAAAAGTATACCTTCATTGATATTATTAACTTTTTAGGAAAAAAAATGGCACGTGAATATTCTAAACCATGTGGGTGCTCAGTAGAAGCAGCCTTAACTGTGATAGGCGGAAGATGGAAAGCCGTTATTGTTTTTAAACTTATTGAAAATGAAGTGTTGCGTTTTGGGGAATTCCGAAAAATAATTCCTAAAATAACGCAACGTATGCTCACTAATCAATTACGCGAACTTGAAGAAGATGGTATTGTCAATAGAACTGTCTATGCCGAGGTGCCGCCAAAAGTAGAATATGCATTAACCGAATACGGTAAAACACTTTCCCCAGTATTGCATGCCTTGCGTACATGGGGGGCTTGCCATCTAGAAAGGTTATAGCAAATATTATATTAAGACCTCTGCATAATTATAAATGCGTGGATTGCTTCGTCGCTTTGCTCCTCGCAATTGACTTGGTATTACAACAAAAGTCAATTGCGAGCGAAGCAAACTATGTATTTCGATATTTTTTTGGATTATACAGAGGTCTTATATTTGAAAACTTAGATAGTCTTTATGTATTTTGACTGCAGCAAAAAAAGGCTTACAGAAAAATTATATTTCCTGTAAGCCTTTAAGTTTCCTATGGTACCCGGAGCCGGACTTGAACCGGCACAGCCTTGCGGCCGAGGGATTTTAAGTCCCTTGTGTCTACCAATTCCACCATCCGGGCAGGATGTGGGCAAGACATTTCGTTCTTGCAGGACTCTTTTAAAGAGGTATGGCTCTTCTGTCAAGAAAAATTATGCATTTTTTTAAATTTTCTTTTGTGTGTTCATAAAAAAAGGGAGAAGGTTGCCCCTCTCCCTAAAAAAGCATGAGAAATAATTCTATTTCAGAGCGTTAGCTGCTTCTCTTTCGCGATATTCTTTTGCAGTGGCAAAAACAACAGGGCTAAGCATAAGCAGAGCAATCAAGTTTGGTATGGCCATGCAAGCGTTGAAGGTATCAGATAATACCCATACGAATTCGATTTTAGCCATGGCGCCTAAGGGCACGATAAGCGTAAAGAGAATACGGAAAGGAGTAAGAGCCTTATCGCCGAAAAGGTAAATCATGCAGCGTTCGCTGTATACGCACCAACCGAGAATGGTGGTGAAAGCAAAGAATGTCAAAGCGATGGTTACAAGAATACTACCTGTGCCTGTAGGCAAGATGGTGTTAAGTACCATGTCGAATGATTTTGCTGTTAAGGAGGCGCCC
>CAZBDD010000051.1:0-8243 GCA_964490475.1 uncultured Desulfovibrionaceae bacterium | reverse complement strand
TGTTCTGCTTCTTCCAGCATATGATGGTCGCTGGAGTTTACAGGAATATTTACATGACAATTACCATCGCCTGCATGCATATGACTGGCCACAATAATGCGGCTGGCATACATATAGTCTACTATATTAAGTATTTTTCTTTCTAAATGTTCATACTTCGTCGCTAGTGCTTTTAGAAAGAGGGTAGCGCGCATAAACATTTCTTCATCACTAATTTCTGTGGCAGAAACATTGCCTTGTGCTACTTTAGAAATGTAACTAAATTCACGATTGAACTCTTTATCTTCCATGGGGAAGCCTTGCAAACGCCCTACAGATTGCATGGCATAGCGAAAGGCAGAGGCGGCACATTCTAAATTGAGCTGTTCAAGAAAGAGGGCAAAATCAGGAATGCGTGCCATAGGTATAACCACGTCTTCATTGATTTTAAAGCCAGAAGTACGCTTTGCAATGGCGGACAGTTTGTGTCTGTCTTCCCAAAATAATTCTGCTTCCTTGGCATCTTTTGCTACGGTACAGTCTACATTGTCTTGCTTTTCTACCACTTGCACAATGGCATCAATGGCATTTTGTAAGAGCAGTTCATCATCACCGTCTACTTGCACAATGAGAACGGAAATAGGATCCCCTTCATATTGGGTTGATTTTCTTTTATACTCAATAGCTTGAACGTATTTGACGTTAAATTCTTCTAAAGCAGAAATACTGGCATAGTCGCCATCTTGGCGTATGCGGTCGCGTAAAGCCACCAATTCGCCAATAACCACCGCAGCGGTATGCATGGACCGGCCAAAAAATTCCATAACAATAACTTTAGAAAAACCTGGTTTTTTATGCAAAATAAAACAGGCTTCCGTGATGATACCATCTACGCCTTCTTTTTGCATGCCGGGTAGGCCGCCCAAAGCCTTATTAGTAACATCCTTACCAAGGCCGGGTAAACGCACTTCATTACCTGGCAAGGAAACGACATTTCGCACTCCGCCAGATTGATCTTTTATTTCAAAAACTGCTGTTTCATTTTCTAATATTTTATGGCGCGGGTGATTTTTGCGTTCTATGGTAATAATTTCACCCGTGGGGGTAACCATGCGCCACCATAGCAAATTATCTAACGTGGTACCGTATTCAAAGGCACAAGGTCCTCCAGCATTTTCTGAAATATTTCCACCAATGCTAGAAGCTAATTTAGAGGCTGGGTCAATGGAAAAAAATAAATTTTTGGCTGCTGCAACTTTGATGACTTCATGAGTCAGTGCGCCGGCTTCACAAGTGATGGAAAGAGTGTGGGTGTCGATGGGGTTAATGCGCGTAAGTCGTGTAAGAGAGAGAACAACCGTGCGCTTACGAGCTGGAACCGCGCCACCTGTCATGCCAGAACCACCACCACGGGGGATAAGTGCAAATTTTTTGTCATTGGCAAGGCGCACAAGCTCTGCCACTTGCTCAGTGCTGCTGGGTTCTACCACGCAAAGAGGTAATTCCATGCGTAAATCTGTGGCGTCGGTAGCATTTTCAACAAGGGCGCTGGGACGGGTGATAATACATTCATCCGCCATGATATTACGAAAACTCGAGACAAGTTCTGCACGAAAAGCCGTTTCAGCTTCATGGGCAGACCAAAACATGGTAATGCCTTCGCCAATGCTAGTGGCATAGTGATGAGCCAAAGCCAACGAGTGACTTTCAAAATAGCTCTGAACACTTTCACGTACAGTTTCAGCATCAATGAAGGGGTTATACGCCACAAGAAATAATTCTTCTGCAATGGTGATGGCAAGAGTTTTTACAGATTCTGGCCATTCTTCAAAATCATTGCGGTTAATGCGCAAGATGCGATTTACAACATAGACAGGCGATATAGATATATGCGGGCCTTTATGTGCCATGGCAAGCCTCTTTTACCACGTGCTGTAGGGGGTATGCACGAGCTGACTATTTTTATATTGTGTATTGTGAGTTACTTCTTCCAAAAGCCATGGAGGGGGAGAAAAGGTTTCTTCTTCATGGCTCAATTCAATTTCTGCCAACACCAAACCTGCATTGCTACCCAAAAACAAGTCTACCTCCCAAAGATGTCCTTCATAGGCAATGCGATGACGTATTTTTTCGATAAGAGGTTTATGTGCAAGGGTGTCTAAAAGAATGCGGGCTTCTTGGGGAGGAATGGCATATTCAAATTCATGGCAAGAAAGAGTAGAAATATGGCTTTTTATAGTGATAAAAGCAGTGTTTTGCATGTTTTCTTGTGGGTTTGACATGCAAGTAGAATCGACGCCTTCACACAAGCGCACGCGTATGGTACGCTGTGGGTCTATGCTTAAATACCCTTGCGTTATTTTTTGACCTATACTTTCATGCTCTTGCCAAGGACTACCTTGTACAAGAAATTTACGTTCTATTTCCATGCCCATGTTATAACTCTATTTGCGCATTTCTCTGTGAGGAGAATTTTCGTATATCCATAATATCAATAAATGCTATACGCATAAGGCCGTACACAAACATAACCTTATGCGTATTAAAATAGGTGTTTATATTGCTAATCCCATTCGCGTTTGTCTTCAATGGGGCGAATTTGCGGGGGCAAACTGCCTGGGGCAAGAACCACCAACGCAGGACGTAGCTTTATTTTTTCGCGGAAAGAATGTAATAACTCTTCTTCGCGTCTAAAGTCGCTCGTTTCTACATAAAGAACCATTTCGTCAATGCCACCGGGGTTGGTAACTTCAATTTGCCAGCGTTTCACTTCTTCAAAGTTACTCATGACTTGTTCCACTTGATGCGGGTATACAAACATGCCCTTAATGCGTGCCGTGGTGTCTACGCGACCCACAATGGCACCTAAGCGCGGGCTAGTACGTCCACAAGCGCAAGGCGAGCGATCAACATACGAAAGATCGCCAGTTGCCAGACGGATAAGCGGATAGGTTTTATTAAATGCCGTTACTACAATTTCGCCCACTTCACCATCCTTTAAAGGAATTCCTGTATCGGGGTGGCAAATTTCCACATAGCACCGGTTGGCAATGTGTAAGCCTGTTTTGTGGAAGCATTCATAACCGATGCAACCAACATCTGCCGTGCCATACCCTTGACGTAATAGTAAGTCATATTTCTTTTCTAATTGGTTACGCATTTTTTCTGAAAGGCGTTCACCAGTGACAAAACCCACTTCAAGGAAAAGGTCTTTACGCAAGTTTAGGCCTTTTTCTTCTGCTCTTTGTGCTAAGTGCAAAAGATAGCTAGGTGTACCCACATAACCGGAAACTCGCAATTTTTGCATAATGTCCAATTGAGTGATGGCTTCAGAAGGCCCAGCAGGAATAACCGCGCAACCAAGATTGCGTAAAGGTTCTTCAAACATAAGGCCAGCCGGTGAAAGGTGATAGTTAAAGGTCACCTGCACCGCATCGCCCGGTCTGTAGCCGGCGGCATAGAAAGCTTCTGTATAACCCCAATAATCATCTGCTCTATCTTCTGGGTCAAAAATAGGTCCGGGTGAAAGAAAAATACGTTTTAAGTCACCAATATCCTTGGTAAGTAAACCGCCAAGGCGCGGTCCCATGGATTGAAGAAAGATCAGCTCTTTTTTCTTTAAGATGGGAATATGTTTGATGTCGGTAAGAGTTTTGAATTTGTCCACATTAAATTGTGCACGGTCAAAACGCTTTTTAACATCTTCAGAATAACGATAGGCATAAGACAACAAGTCTTTTAATTGTATAAGGTAAAATTGCCTGCGTTCACTTTCGTCAAGCACTTCCTTACGATTATAAATACCTTCGGTCCGATCTTTACGGGTCATAGAATTCTCCCAGAAAGAAATTAATACATCTTACAGATGTGAATTAACCACATTGCGCTAAAAGACAAGGAGATGCAAGAAATATTTTTTGATGCAAAAATTAATTTTTTAATTGTATATTGTATACGACTATGCTAAAAAGAAAGTGATTGTCATTTGCAAAAATAAAGCTGTGTGTTTATTGTATCGTTTTGAAAAAGTGCTCTTTTTTTGGAATATCTTTGCCATAGTTGAAAATGTATATTTTTTTCTTGCATCAGGCTTTCTAAAGGAATAATTTCTCATAAAAATATTCTAACAGCTCATTGAAGTTTTTATTTCAACTAGCAAAAAAAAAGAGGTTATATGCTTTCTTACTGTGTCTCTTCTACAGACCCTAGGTATAATCTAGCATTGGAAGAATGGCTTTTTTCCACACTTGAGCCTGAAAGTGAAGGTGTATTCTTGCTATGGCATAATGCGCCTTCCATTATTGTAGGGCGTCATCAAAACACTGTACAGGAAATTAATAAGGACTTGGTGCAAAAATACACTTTGCCTGTTGTGCGTCGTATGACAGGTGGGGGGACTGTGTATCATGACTTGGGTAATCTAAACTTTTCTTTTTTGCGCCCCTTGTTACCTCAAGAAAAAGGTAGCATGGATTTCGCTGTGTTTTTGCAACCTATAGTAGAAGTTTTACAAGGTTTTGGTATTGATGCATGCTTTAGTTCACGCAATGATATCACGGTGGGCCAACATAAAATTTCTGGTTCTGCACAATTGCGACGGGCGGGTAAGGTCTTGCATCATGGTACTCTATTGGTAGATTTAGACCTAGATATGCTTGGTGCTGTACTTACAGGCGCTCCGGATAAATACCTTTCTAAAGGTATTGCTTCAGTGCGCAGTCGTGTAACTAATATACGAGATGTATTAGCTGCGCAGGGTAAAACCCTATCTATGGATACTATTAAACAAAGTCTTGTGCAACGCATTGCACCGCAACACTTGGTATTAGATAGCGCCGCTCATGCGGCAGTGCAAATATTGATACAAGAAAAATATGCTACGCATGCATGGAACTATGGCGCATCCCCAAACTTTACCGAAAAAAGGCGCCATCGTTTTGCTTGGGGGCTTGTGGAATGTCATATGAATGTGCGTAGAGGCTTCATAACGCAAGTAAAGATTTTTGGAGACTTTTTCGCGCAGGATGCTGTGGAAGAATTAGAGATGTATCTGTGCGGTGTTGCATATACGCAAGATGCCATGCGTACTGCTCTGCAGGGTATAGTTTTAGAAAAATATTTTTCTGGCTGCCATACACAGGAAGTGCAAGATTTTTTCTGTACTTTTTAGTAAGTTGCTAAAGCGTGCTTACATAAGGGGTGCTTAACCTGTTTTATGGTCGTGCGGTAAAAAAAATTTTACAAATTTCTTGCCTCTATATCTGTTTTCTTGTACATTAACAGATGCAACACATCTAATTTATTGACAGGAAGGACTGAAGGTATGAAAAAACTTGCAACGCTCTTTTTAACAGCTGGCTTGATATTTTCTAGTATGACAAACGCTCAAGCTATTGATTTCAAGGTGAAAGGGCAAGCTATTATGACCTTTGAATATGGCCATGGTGGCGAAGGAAATAACGACGTATACGGCTATGAAGGTGATGACTCTTTTAACGCTTTGCAACGTTTTCGCATGCAAATTGATGCGGTGGCTTCTGAATCTCTTTCCGGTACAGTATATTTTGAAATGGGCGAAAGTGTGTGGGGCACGCAAGATGAAGGCGCCGCATTGGGAACAGACGGTACACTTGTTGAAGTGAAACGCGCATATATTGATTATGTAACCCCAGAGTCCACATTAAAGGTGCGTTTTGGTTTGCAAGGTATGGGTTTACCTTCGTATACTACTGGTACATCGCAAGTTTTTGTAAATGATGTTGCAGGTATGGTTCTTAATAATACCTTTACGGAAAATGTCAGCATGACGGCTTTTTGGGCGCGCCCTTTCAATGATAATTACAAGCGTGAATATCAATATGCTGATTATGACAACTTTCTTGATAACGTAGATATGTTCGGTCTTTCTTTACCCATGACCTTTGACGGTTATAAATTAAACCCTTGGATTATGTATACTGCCGTGGGTGCCAATACTTTTCGTGGTGATCCAGCTAGCAGAACGGCAGATCTTGAACAAGGCCTTTTGCCTGTCACTGGTGTTCCAGCTGATTTTCTTGGCAGTACTAGTTCTTCAAACCCTGTGACCAATAGTGGGTATAGACTCGATTCCTATGGCGACGTGTGGCATGCTGGCCTTACAGGTGAATTCAGCTTTGATTCGCCTTTTACTTTTGCTTTTGATATTAACTATGGCAATGCCAGTTTTGGCCCAGAAGAATACGATCGTGCCGGATTTTATGTAAGCGTTTTGGCAGAATATAAATTAGATTGGGGTGTGCCCGGTATTTATGCTTGGTATAGCAGTGGTGACGATGACGATTTGGATAATGGTTCCGAACGTATGCCCACCATAAGCGGTTCCAATGGACGTAATCAATTCTCTTCATTTGCAAGTAATGGTTCGCGTTATCTTGATAGGGAAGATGTTATTGGTGAGTTTCTCGTGGGTACATGGGGTGTGGGGCTTCGTGTGAAGGAAGTAAGCTTTATAAAGGATTTAAAACATAGTTTTGCGGTAAATTATTTTGGCGGTACCAACGATGAAGAAATGGCTTCTCATCTAGATAGTTTTAATGAGGGCTATGGTTTGTACCTTACAGAAAATGATTATGCCGTGGAATTTAACTTCAATACAGATTATAAGATTTATAAGAATTTGACCATGAATGTGCATGCTTCCTATATTGTACTGGGTTTTGATGATGATACTTGGAGCCATACACAATACGATGCCACCGATGCATGGAATGTGAGTACTAGTTTTATATATTCATTTTAAAAGTGTTATGCATGGATGGCTTTACGGTCATGTCTATGCTTGTCAAAAAATAAAAGTTTACGTAAGTTAAGGAATCCTTAACAACTTGTTAAATACGTGCTTTTGAGCATATATGGAATGATGAAACACATGTTTTGGGGAGGTCTTTAGGCTTCCCCTTTTTAAATAGTGAGGAATAGAATGCTTTCATATGAAATGTTAGAAAATAAAGAAAGTAAGGTAGCTGTAGTGGGTCTTGGTTATGTTGGTTTACCTTTGGCTGTAGCTTTGGCAAAAAAATTCGATGTTATTGGTTTTGATATCAATACAGAGCGGGTAGAAATGCTGAATAAAGGGCATGACCATACTTTAGAGGTAGAAGACAGCGAGCTTGCTGCAACAACTGTCTTATTTACTGCTGATGCTCAAGATCTACGTGCAGCTCAGGTCATTATTGTAGCCGTACCCACACCGGTAGATAATCATTGCACGCCAGATTTGCGGCCAGTGCTAGGTGCTAGTAAGACTGTGGGCCAACATATGCCTCAAGGTTGTATTGTATGCTATGAATCCACCGTGTACCCCGGTGTCACAGAGGATGCATGTATTCCTGTATTGGAACAAGAGTCAAGCATGCGCTTTGGAGAAGATTTTACTGTGGGGTATTCGCCGGAGCGTATAAATCCTGGTGATAAAGTGAATCGTTTAGAAACCATTTGCAAAGTTGTGGCGGGTTCTGATGATGCGACGGCCGACATTTTAGTAAAGCTTTATGGCGCCATTGTACACGCAGGAATACACAAAGCCCCTACCATTAAGGTGGCAGAAGCTTGTAAAGTTATAGAAAATACGCAGCGCGATATAAATATTGCTCTTATGAATGAGCTGGCAATTATTTTTAATAAAATGCAAATTGACACCTTAGATGTGCTTGAAGCTTCTGGCACCAAATGGAACTTTTTACCCTTTCGCCCAGGTTTAGTTGGTGGGCATTGTATTGGTGTAGATCCGTACTACCTGACATATAAAGCCCAAGAACTTGGCTATCATCCTGAAATTATCTTGGCAGGTCGGCGTATAAATTCAGGTATGGGCAGTTATATTGCCAGCACTTGTGTAAAAAAGCTTATAGAGGCGCAATGCAATGTAAAAGGCGCCCGTGTAGGAATTTTAGGCTTTACTTTCAAGGAAAATGTGCCGGATATTCGCAATACACGTGTTATTGATATAGTGGATGAATTGAAAGAATTTGGCATTGAACCCTTAGTGTATGACCCAGTAGCCAGTGCTCAGGAAGTTCAGGAAGAATATAATTTTTCCATAGCACCTTTTAACGAACTCACCAATCTTGATGCACTTATGCTAGCTGTTCCACATGAGGCTTTTAAGCAGCTGTCTTGTGAACAAATACAAACCATGTTTGGTGAAAAACAGGTGACCCTTTTAGATATAAAGAGCTTTTGGAATAGAGAGCAAATGTCTCAAGCAGGATTTAGTTTGTGGC
>CAZBDD010000050.1:0-8586 GCA_964490475.1 uncultured Desulfovibrionaceae bacterium | reverse complement strand
AAAGTGTAAGAGAGGTGTTTTCCCAGCCTTCGCTTGGTACTGTCCAGTTTTCACCGGCAAGGTGGAAAAGGATGGCAGCTTCGGAAATATCTTCAGGATAGTGCTTTACTTCGCGAGCATTCAAAATGTACATGAAGTCGGCATTTTCTTTATCCACAGGAATAGAAATGCCAGGCCATTCTTCTTGAGCCTCGTCCATCATCCATTCACAAGTTTCTAGCCAATCTTCTTGAGTAACGTCCATTTGAGCGCCGTATACACGGTGCATACCGGAACCAATCTTCAATTCCCATGGCACAAAGCCGTGAGAGAATAAAATACCGCGCAAGTAGCTGAACATAACGCCAGTATCAATACCGTGAGGACAGTACACAGCACAACGGTTACAACAAGTACATCTTGACCAAGCAATTTCCATGCATTTAATCATAAATGCTGCATCTACCTTTTCAGGATTTTTCAGCATTTTATCAAGAGTTTGATGAATCTTGAATGAAGGAATTTGCTGTGGATCATTTTCATTGGCTGTGTACAAGAAACAACTCTTGGCGCACATGCCGCAGTTTGCGCAAATCTCAAGCCAAGTTCTGGTACGAGATTTACATGTTTTTTTCAATTGTTCCTTAAGAACCTGTGTATCGACAGGTAAGGATTTCATTTCTTCGTAATATTTCGCGCCACCCTTATCACTCAAAAGATGCATAATGTCTTCTTTGGTGGTCAGGGGAGCCTTAGAGCAAAATGGTTTGTTAGACATAATAGATGACTCCTTCTGTGCTTACCAGGGAAAGACAGGGCCACGCGTAGCGCCGCCTCTTTTAATGGCAAAATCCATGCCCACTTGAGCGCGAGACATGAAGAACAATACGATATGGCTAAGCTTTGTAAACGGTGCCACAACAAGAAATACTTCACCACTGATAATATGGATAATGGTCCACATTTCGCTGGGGGAAAGACGTGCAATAAGGCCAGATGCAAAAGGAACGATGGTCAATAAAAGAACCATCCATTCTTTACAACCTGTTAAAGCACGAGCTTCAGGAACCACAATACGGCGAAGAACTAAGATAGCAAGGCCAGCAAGGGCTGCATAGGTCAAAATATCAGCAAAAAGCATAGGCAAGCTAGGTAAGCTAATGCCTGTAGCATTTTCTAATAAAATGGTATGTCCCACCAAGAAGAAAGGAAGCAAAATAGCGCCCACATGCAAAAGGAAAAATCCTAAAGCCATAAGAGGCTGTTTACGCCACCCTTGTGTTCCACCGGGGATAAGCCAAGCAAAAATAGAAGTAAGAGCACCGGGAATACCGCGTCCCATTTGTTTTGTATAAGCGATACGCTCAAGACGCCAGTCAAGCCCATTAATGTAAAGCACAATACGTGCTATCATGCCCACAACAAAAATGAGCAAAGAAACAATAAAAATCGGGCCAGTGAGAATATTTAACATGTTTTATGCCTCCCAGATGGCTTATTTTTTGTCTGCAGCTGCTTGTGCGGCAGCAATGGCATCATTGTGACAACTACGACAGGAAGCAAGCGCAGGGCCCTTACCCATGGTGGCGTGACAGCTCACACATTCTTTGTGTACATAAGCTACCACTTTATCCGCGCTCATTTCTTCACTTTTAAGGAAAAGTGGGCTATCGTCTATATGACATTTTACACAATTTTCCTCGCCAACTGCAGCGATATGCTTATCGTGAGCAAAAAACACCGGAGGCATTTTATCTGCCTGCAATGTTTCTAAAGCAAAGGGGATACGATCCACCTCTTCCGCATTTACTGCATCAACCATCATAACGGGGAATATGGCTACCATTGCTAGTATTGCCGCCATAAGCCCGAGCTTCAATACCCTAGCCTGTTTTTTCATGCGTACTCCTCATTGTACTAGGAGGGTTTTCGCTTTGCGGGACACAAAGCACAACTACAGACCGTGAGAAAATTATTTTTTCCACACGGCTTACCTGTTCCAAATTTCAACGACGTACGGTAAGGAACCTAAGTCCGCCGCACTTGATAAAGTGTCTATACCAAATTCCACAAGTAAAAGCACTCTTTTTTTTACCTAAAATATTAACCCTCTCCCAGTCTTTATGTCTTTTATGTTACAATACTTTTTTTGCTAGATTGTTCTATTTATACCATGTATACTAAAAAAATATTCTGCTATTTATTACCACGACATTGGCACAACAATACCAACAATATGAGAGTAATATTTTGACAGTTTTTTACAAATTACGTATATTTGCATATAGAGCTTTTTCATATTTTTTCACTCTCTCTACACATAAGCAATATAAAGTGTAAGAGATTTTTATTTTCATTCAAACGTTACATCATAATCCTGCATTTTTCCGTATAGTTAAGGAGTATATTATGCAAAATAATGATACCATTAAAAATTCTCAAGCATCGGCACAATCAGAATTAGCAGAAGATATTGAGAGTACGCAATATCATGAGCCTGTACCACAGCCCTCATCATCTAAAATTGCCAAAAAAATTTTAGAACCTTTAGATATTCCCGATACAGGCTTAAATGTAACACATTCCAATGAAAAATTATGTACACCACAAGAAATTGCTGATTTATCTTGTCCTGGTTTATTTCTAAATAGAGACATTAACTGGTTAGCTTTCAATGCTAAAGTCTTGCAAGAAGCGCTAGAACCTAAAGTGCCCTTGTTGGAGCAATTGAAATTTTTAAGTATTTTTTATAATAACTTAGATGAATTTTTCATGGTGCGGGTAGCAAATCTTATGCGCCAGTATATAGGCAATGTACCAAACACCGCTGCAGATAAAATTCCTCCGGGTCGTCAATTGGCTGAAATACGTCGTCAAACCTTACGTCTTACTGCCATAGCATACGAACATTGGCAAAAAAAATTGTGCCGCCAACTCAAAGAGCGTGGTGTTCGTATAATGCGCTATGTAGATCTCACCAAAAAGCAGCAAAAATTTTTAGATGACTATTTTATGGATGAAATTTACCCCATCCTTACACCGCAAGCCATTGACCCTAGTCACCCTTTGCCCATTATTGCCAATTTAAGTCGTAATTTCATTGTACAATTGCGCGATAAACACGGCATAGCCCGTTATGCGCGTATAAAAGTACCAGATAATGTACCACGCTTTTTATTTACGCCACGTACTAAGGACGCTAAAACATATGCAGCCCTTGGTTTTTCTGCCAATGCACGTGATAACGATATTATTTTTGCTGGAAATCTTATAAGCCACCATTTAAACACTCTTTTCCCCGGCCATGAAATTGTCGCTACAGGGTCTTTTCGTATTACCCGTAATACGGATATTGAAATTGAAGAAGATGAAGCCGATGACTTGTTAGAAGCTATTCGTGACTTGGTAGATCAACGCCGTTTTGGTGATGTGGTACGCTTGGAAATCTCTGAAGACACCCCCCTAGACTTGCGCCGTTTTCTTATGGATCATCTCGAAGTTCGTCCTTTCCAAGTATATAGAATTAAGGGGCCTATGGCTTTTTCTGAAATGATAGAGCTTTATGGCCTTGATAAACCCAGCTTAAAAGATGAGCCTTTTACACCCTATGTACACCGCATGTTTCGAGATGATAATGAATTACATCTTTTTGAAAAAATTGCTCAAAAGGATATTTTACTCTATCACCCCTACGATAGCTTTATACCTGTGCAAGAATTTATTTACAGAGCCAGCATAGATCCTAACGTTATTGCCATAAAGCAAACGCTATACCGTGCGGGAAATTCTTCTCCCATTGTGGATGCGCTTATTAATGCTAGACGCCTTGGCAAGCAAGTGACGGCAGTGGTAGAATTAAAAGCCCGCTTTGATGAAGAGCGTAATATTACCTGGGCTGAAGAAATGGAAAAAGCTGGTGTGCATGTGGTGTATGGTATGCCGGGCATGAAAATTCACACGAAGTTATGTCTCGTGGTACGCCGTGAACCTTCGGGCATGCGTCGTTATGCCCATATTGGTACTGGTAATTACAATCCTTCTACAGCTAAAATCTATACAGACTTAGCCCTCTTTACTGCGCATCCAGATATTTGTGCCGATGTTAGCGATTTATTTAATACCATGACTGGCTATGCAGAAAAGGATGATTATCGCAAATTGCTTGTTTCTCCTGTAAGTATGCGCAAAAAACTCATCGAGGCCATTGAAGCCGAATGCCAAAGACATGCTAAGCATGGAGACGGTAAAATATTTATCAAATGCAACCAAGTAGCAGATAAAGAAAGCATTCAAGCTTTATATAGAGCCTCTAGAGCCGGGGTTGAAGTCCGCATGCAAATACGCGGCGTGTGTTGCTTGCGTCCGGGGCTCCCAGAAATCAGTGATAATATTGAAGTTACTTCCTTGGTAGGGCGCTATCTTGAACATCCCAGAATTTTTTATTTTCATAATGGCGGCAATCCACATATCTATATGGGTAGCGCTGACCTTATGCCACGTAATTTAGACCGACGCATAGAAACGCTCGTCCCCATTATTGACCCTTATTTGCAAAAGAAAGTTTTTGAAGAAATACTGTTAACACATTTAAACGACACTGCAAAAGCTTATATTTTACAAGAAGATGGCAATTATATTCGTCATAAAGTGCCACGCGGAAGTCAAGCCTTTAATGCACAAAAGCACATGATGGATTTACGTCTAAAAAAATTAAAGAAAACAAAAAAATAATTTAAGGTGTTTCATGGCTACACATTTTCATGACGAACTTTCACCGGTAATGCTAGAATCTTTGGAGCATGGCAAACGCGTGGCGCACTTGTCTAAATCTCTTTTTGACGGTTTACTTCCTTTGCATAAACTGTCTAAAAAATGGCGCACTATTTTAGACCTTGGAGCGCAATTGCATGATATTGGCTGGATTTATGGAAAAACCGCCCATCATAAAGCCTCTGCCTCCATGATTCGGGATGCACACATAGAAAAAGCTGCCGCCATCCCCAAGGACATACGTCACCTTGTGGCCTTGGTGGCGCGTTATCATCGCAGGGCAGACCCTGCCATATCACAATGGCGCTTTGCAGCCCTCACAGAAAAGGAAAAAGAGGCCATGATGGTGCTTGCCTCCATCATTCGCCTTGCCGATGCTTTAGACTTTAGCCATACAGGCAGCGTAAAAGACGTTACTGTAAAAATTACAAAGAATGCTGTTTACCTAAAAATAGATCCGCACGGAAACTGCCAAATGGAAATTGACAGAATTGCCACAAAAAAAGAGCTCTTTTTAAAGGTATTTTTATTGGATGTACTTTGCTCGTAATATGTGCTATACTCTGTTTTTGATTCTTTGCGCTAGCATGCTTAAGGTGGTGAAATAACATGAATACTACAATACCTCAGGAACACTTTCTTGATATCAATGACTTTCTTCAAGAAGCTGAGCCCACAACACAAGAGTTTTTAGGCGAAAAACAAAGTTCTGAAAACTTTGCTGTTAACTCGTCACAAGTAATTGGAATTATAGATCTTGGAAGTAATTCTGCACGTCTTTTACTTGTGCAAGTAGACGAAAATGGCGGTTATAATATTGTCAACAGAGTCAAGCATATGGTACGCCTTGGAGAAAATGCTTTTGAAACGAAAATGTTACAAGAGCCTGCCATGAAGCGTACCCTCATTGTGTTACACTCCTTCATGGACATGTGCAAAAAATACGAAGTTGCGCATATGTTGCCCATGGCCACAGCCGCCATGCGTGATGCCCTTAATGCTCGAGAATTTTTATATAAAGTACAAGAAATGACAGGTTTGACTTTAAATATTATCTCTGGTCAAGAAGAAGCAAGACTTATTTGCCTTGGTGTTTCTAGCTCTTTGCCTGCCAGTCTTGCCATGCGCACATATATCGATATTGGCGGTGGAAGCACAGAAGTGGCTGTGGCCAATGCACAAGGCAACCACTGTCTTGACTCGCTTAAATTGGGTTGTGTTCGTATAACAAACTTATTTTTAAAAGACTATCCTGATAGAGTTCCCACACATATTTTCTCCTCCATGTGTACTTATATTCGCAGTAAAGCTAGCTATGCCATAGGACGTATGAAACAATTTGACAGTACAGAACTCATCGGAAGTTCCGGCACTGCCCTTGCTTTGCATACTATTGCGCATCGTCTTCAATTTGGTTCTTCGCCAAATTCTGAGCAAAACACCCTCAGTATTGAAGGATTACGACATGTATGCCGTCATCTGTGTACCCTTACTGCTGAAGAAAGAAAAGCCTTACCGGGCGTAAGTGCACGCAGAGCCGAAGTCCTTGTAGCAGGAGCGGCTATTTTGCTAACTCTTATGGAAGATTTTAATTTTTCCCAAATATCTGTTTCTTCGCGCAATTTGCAAGATGGCATTCTCATGGACTATCTTCAACGTCTTCGTGAAAAAAACGCACAGATTAACCAACGAAATTCCCCAGAAAGCAAAGAGCACTCGGTGCAAGAACGCTCGGTGCGCGAGCACAGCGTCTTTCAATTGGCGCAACGGTGTCAATTTGAAGAAGAGCATTCTAAACATATGGCAAAGCTTACCTTACAATTGCACGACTCCGCTGTAGATATTGGCATTATGCCCTTGGACCACCAAGCCCGTGAACTCTTGTATTATGCAGCCATTTTGCATGATATTGGTATTTTCATAGCTTATGCCAAGCATGCCAATCATGGTGCCTATATTATCAATAAAACAGAAATGTTAGGTTTTACCGATGAAGAAATTGACTTTTTAGCCACCTTGGTACAAATGCATAATCTAAAGCCTAATAGGAAAAATTATACCCCTTTACCCAAGGCTCAAGATTTACGCAGACATTTGCAATTTTTCCCCTTATTCTTAGCACTTGCTGAAAACATGGATCGTTTACACTGTCAAAATATTAAAGAAACACATTTTCAGCGTAACAATGGCAAACTCTTCCTTATGGTATGCGGTAATACCACAAGCCCTGTGGAAATTGAAGCTGTATGCAGTATGGATGACTTGTTACAAAATACCATGCGGGAAAAAGTGGAAATAAAATTTACAACTTTGTAAAAGAATGAAAGTTGATTAACTTTTTCCTTGAGAGGGGGAACTTTATTAGAAAAAAAGCTCCCCCTCAAAGAAACTCTTGCGGCAACGTTTCCTTAATTGCATAACAAACCAGCCTTTTGACATAAATCTTTATACACTGCCTCATGCTTACGTGCCACATTTTCCAAAGAATAATTCACACACACATGCTGGCGTCCTGCTTCGCCTAAATTTTGCGCTAAGCCATCATCCTGCAAAACACGTAAAAGCGCATGGGCAAGCGCTTGCGGATCGCTAGGTTTTACTAAAAGCCCTTGCTTTTCTTGCTCTATCATATCAGGAATTCCAGCCACAGCCGTGGCCACAATGGGCAAAGCACAGGCCATGGCCTCCAAAAGTACATTGGGTGTCCCTTCAGAGATGGAAGAAAGTACCAATAATTTGGCAGATTGCATATGCTTGCTTACGGCATTGCTTGCCCCATGAAAAGTAATTGCATCTTGAATTGCTAAGTCCGCACTAAGCTTTAGTAGTGACGCCAATAAAGGGCCTTCCCCCACCACATGTAAGTGTGCTTGAGACACTTGAGCACGCACAAGAGCAAAAGCTTTTAATAAAGTGGCATGGTCCTTTTCAGCCACAAGGCGCCCCACACAAAGAATTTCCGGCTTTAGCACTCTTACTTTTGACGGAGTGAAAAAATCCACATTCACCCCATTGGTTATGCAATGTACTCGCTGTGCAGGAACCCCCAAAACCTCCAAAGCCTGTTTAATAGATTGCGCATCACAAATATGGGCATGCGCTAAAGGCCATAAAAAGCGTTCATGCTGTAAGCGGATATTTCCTTGCCCTTTACATCCACCCACAATGACTGGTGTTTTAAAAGCCTTCCCTAAAAGCCGTCCCCATACATTAGGAAAAACCGTCCCTAAATGAATTAAAGAAGGACGTACTTTGCGCCATTGTTTGCCTAAAGCATAAGCGGCTTTAAAAGGCTGCAAAGTTGCGTCATTGCGTAAAAACTTTACTGGTATACCAGCCTCTTGCGCCATGGAAAGCAAGGCATCGCCTGCACGTACAGTCCAAATTTCTGGTGAAAACCACTTTCTATCTATATGGCGCGCCAATTCCAATGTCTGCCTTTGCGTGCCACCAAAGTTTAATTCTTCCAATAAAAAAACTAAAGACAGGGGAGCGTGAGAGTTGCGTTGTATATTCATAAAAACCTTTTATCTTATTATATTTTTTAAAGGAAAGCGATAATATTGCTCACATATTACCACATATAGGGTATTTCCATGTCTTGCGCAAGCAAAAGAACGTACTCCTTCAGAACATTCATCTGCTAAAGCTAATGTACCCTAATCTTCACATTGTATTATATACGCTCTTCATATATTCCCCTTGCTTTTTGTATATATTCCATATATAAGTAATAAATACATTCGAAGTTTTGTTGACAAAGTATTTACATCTTTTTTCGACAAATAAGCACCATTGGTTACTAGCCTGTTACAGTATGCATTACACTATTTCTCA
>CAZBDD010000049.1:0-8609 GCA_964490475.1 uncultured Desulfovibrionaceae bacterium | reverse complement strand
CCATTGCCACGTACTATATTGTGGCCATGGCTGAAGCCAGTTCTAACCTTGCTCGCTTTGATGGCGTGCGCTTTGGTTATAGGTCGGATGATGCACAAAACCTTGCTGATTTATACGTCCATTCACGCAGTGAAGGCTTTGGCAAAGAGGCTCAGCGGCGTATTATGTTAGGTACCTATGTGCTTTCTTCCGGCTATTATGATGCGTACTTCCGTAAAGCTGCAGAGGTGCGCCACGTTATACGCGAAGATTATCGTAAAGCCCTTGCTGCTTGTGATGTTATTTGTGGTCCTGTATCTCCCACAACGGCGTGGAAGTTGGGAGAAATGATGGAAAATCCATTACAGATGTACCTACAAGATATTTATACGCTTTCTTTAAACTTAGCCGGATTGCCGGGATTAAGCCTGCCTGTGGGGCTTGGAAAAGACAGTAATATGCCTGTGGGTATGCAAATTCTGGGTGCTGACTTTGAGGAAGAAAAGTTATTTTCTGTAGGCCATGTGCTAGAAAAAGCTTTGCCTAGTGTAGGTGCTCCATCCTTATAGGCTGAAGAAATACAGCACGTATGTAGAAGTAGAGATTATTTTACACCATGGGGTGTGGTAGGAAAAAAGAAAGAAATATACACGTCATAAACTTTGCTTGCAAGAGTAAGAGAAGTTAAGGGTTGATTTTTTCTACAGTATTGCCCCCCACCGGATTAGCCGGCCCGTCATATGGCATGGCGGTGCCGGTTTTTGGTGTTATGGCGGGGGGATTAGCTGCCGGTGGAGTTGGTGCCTGTGGTGTCGGATCGTTGGTTACTTTGGGCGTTGTAGGTGCAGTGGGTTTGGTTGCATTGTCTTGGGTAACCGCCTTGGGTGTAACTGCGGGAGCCGTTGCCGGTGGTACAGTAGTGGCAGGCTTGGGTGTAGGTACAGGCTTTGGTGAAGCCATAACAGGTTTGCCATGTCCGCCTAATTTCCACACTCTATTCAAGGGTGGTTCAACGGTAATAGGTTGAGACTTTGCTCGAGTTTGACGTGTACGCTTTGCTTGCGCCTTGGGTAGCTTGTCTGGGTGCAAGGGAGGCAAATGCACATTGGCTGGGTCAAGCACAGGTCTGCCATTGGTATACATTTGAGTGGGGCCGGGTAAGGCGTCGTATTGTAAACGTGCGCCGCCCTCTTTCATCCAAATAGAATCTTCGGGGGTATAGCTCTGGTGTGGAGTAGCTAAGGGAGCCGTGTAGCGTGGACGCGAGCCTTCGTAGGTTTTAAACTCAGGGTAGGCATTGGGGTTCATGGTGCGCATGGGTGCCACAGAGGTGTTAGGCGCTGGGGCGTACTGTGCTGGAGGTGGCGGTGCCATATAGCCTTGTTGTCCACTGTGTGGAGTAGGCATTTTATATACCCCATCGGCAAAAACAGGCAATACCATGAGCATATACATAGCAAAGCATAATAATAAAATTTTTATGGTACGAGGTGCGTGTAACATATTTTTCTCCTGTAAAGCACAGTCAAATACTGCTTGCTAATTCTTTCTTTCATGGCATAAAAATTTTCTTTGCCTATGAACAACTTTTTTTATGTTAAAAAATTATTTTCATCCAATAATGTATATATCGGCAAAAAAAATATTTTATTTAGGTAGTCAGCATAGGCTTATGAAATTTTTCTGATAATGATTTTTCGGGCGAATATTTTCCAAAAACAAAAGAAAAATATAAAAGAACTTGACATGCGAAAAGGCTATGCATAGCATGCACCAACAATAAAGGATGATTTATGCCAACAGCACATGTATTTTTTTACACCTATTATTATTACCCACTTACTTTTAGGTAGGAAGGGTCTGTGCTGTTATCTTAAAATAAGAGATAAAATATCATACAAGCCGCTTCCGTATAGGGGGCGGTTTTTTTGTTATGAAGTAGCATTAGAACAAAAGAGGATAAAGCGTATGGAAATTATCATTTGGGTTGTTTATTTAGCCGTATTTTTTGCCTTGGCACGCATGGGCAAGGGAAAAGATGTGGTCTTGAGTGGAAAAATAGGTTTTGGTGTGCAATCTCTGGCCTATGTAGCCGCATATATTTCTGCTGTGGCTCTCATTGGCTTTGGGGGGCTTGCCTATAAATACGGTTTACAAATGATGCTCATTGCTTTTGGTAATGTGCTGTTAGGGACATTATTTGTTTATTTTGTACTGGCATGGCCTACTAAACAATTACAAGTTAAGCTTCAAGCACGCACGCCGGCTCAGCTTTTGTCTTTAGGGCACAATGCCCCTTTTTTACGTAAGATTTTAGGCTTCATTTTTGCTTTCTTTCTCTCTGTATATGCTGCGGCTGTCATAAAAGGGGCGGCGCTGATGCTTTTAGAGATTTTCCCTTTTGGCCGTGAAATCTGCATATGGCTTTTAGCTGTGGTGGTGGGCTTAGCCGTCCTTTGGGGGGGTATGCGTGGGGTTCTTCTCACGGAGGCTATGCAAGGCGCTGTGATGTTACTTGGTATTGGTATTTTAGCTTATGAAGTTTTATCGTTAGTCGGTGGCCCCGTGGAAGGTGTACGTGCTTTGGCGGCTCTTGCACCAACGCCAGAAGCCAATAATGGTTTTGCGGCTTTGTCTTCAGGAGATTCTGGCTACTTTATTTGGTCGCTGGTGGTGGTAACATCCGTGGCTGTGTGGGCTCAGCCACAAATGATACAACGCCATTTTGCTCTGCAAGAAAAAAGAGAAGTGAAAAAAGCGGCTTTTCTTGCTTCCGGTGTGCTTCTACTTATTGTAGGTAGTATGTATTTTATTTCTTCTTTAGCGCGTTTAATTTTGCCCGAAGAGCAAAGCACAGATGCTGCTATTCCCACTCTTGTACACATGCTTTTACCCGGAATTAGTAAGCAAATTTTTAGCTTGGCAATTATTTCTGCTTCTATATCTACGTGTACAGCCTTGTTTCATATAGCGAGTGCCTCCCTTACCGAAGATATTTTCTCCAAAAAAGCAAATAAAACAAATTGGCTTATGGCAGTGTTTTTTTGTGTTCTTGTGGCAGGATTTACTGCACAAATTGAAGGTAAGGTTATATCTCTTATTTATACCACAAGTTGGAGCGTCATTGCTGCCACAGCCTTTGTGCCTTATTTGAGCTTAGTGCTTTTTAAGCACTCTCATGGTATGGCGGCTACGGCATCAGCTATGGCCGGCGCTCTTTCCTGTATTGGTTTTTACATCTTTGTTTCCCCAAAGACAGCCATCTGGACTTTAGAATTTATTCCTGCTTTTGTGCAACAATGGCCTCCCTTTGTGGTAGGTTTAGCTCTTTCTCTCATGGTATATGTTTTGGCAAGTTTACGAGTGCCAGTAAAGGTAGTTGCGTAACAGCTGTTACAGTATGTCTTTTAGAGAGTGCCATTAGAAAAAATATGGCTTGCTTCATCGCGAAATGAAGCAAGCCATAAAAGTAATATTTAAAGTTTGAACTATTACAAATCAATAGCTAACTTTTTAGCTATTTTTTAACTCATTAATAAGTACCGTGAGCTGTTGCGTCTGTTCAGTTAAAGCGCTTACGGCGCGAGAAGCTTCAATCATGGCATTTGTCGTTTCACTGGCAATATTATTTACCATGGAAATTGAATGAGAAATTTCGTTAGACGTTGCGGACTGCTCTTCGCTTGCCGTGGCTATGACTCGTATACCGTCAGAGTTATTTTCTGCCATTTCAACAATGCCTTGTAGGGCTTTACCGCTTTGAACCGTAAGCTCAGCTGCTTCTTCAATGGCAAGTACAGCTACATCTACCTGTTTTACATTAAGTTCAGTACTTTGCTGAATAGCATTGATTGCATTTGCCACGTCAGTAGTTGACGATATAGTTTTTTCGGCAAGTTTGCGCACTTCATCGGCAACTACAGCAAAGCCTCGTCCGGCTTCACCAGCTCTGGCGGCTTCTATTGCGGCATTGAGAGCAAGCAAGTTTGTTTGGTCGGCTATGTCTGAAATAACGCCCATAACTGTACCAATGGAATTTGCTTGTTCGGCAAGACCACTCATATTTTCTCGTAATTTTAAAGACTGCCCTTTAACTTGGTTCATAGAGTTTTCACACTTTTTAGTGATTTCTGAACCTTCATTTGCTTTTCTTCTTGTACTGTCAGCAAGCTCAGAAGAAGCGTTTGAATTTTTTGCAACTTCTAAAACTGTGCTGTTCATCTCTTCCATTGCTGCTGCAGTTTCAGCCATACGAGTAGATTGCTGTTCTGAGCCCCTGGTTGAAGTTTCAATTTGGGCAGATAATTGCTCAGACGCAGCGGCAATATTATTCACTATACCTTCAAGCTGATTCGCGGCCTCAAGTAATCCTTGTCGTCTTGCTAGTCTTGCTTCTTCCGTGGCTTCTTCAGCAACTTTTGCTGCATCTTGGGCTTTTATCACGGCTTCTTCAGCTTGTGCTGTTTTTTCATTTGATTCTGAAATCATCTTTTTTAAACTTTCAGACATGAGAGCCAAATTTTCTGCAAGCACAGAAAATTCATCTTTACGTTTTAGAAAAGCATGATAAGCACTTAAATGTTCAGCACTCATTTCAAATTGACCAGCGGCAACTCTTTGAGCAAAAACAGACATGACTCTAACTGTATAAGCAATTTTTCTTACTACTAAGAAAATAATGAGAGCAATCAAAAGTAAAGCTATGATACTTCCGACAAGAATATTCCATTCAATTTGTCTTGAGTCGGTTAAAAAGTCATTTTGCGAAGTTCCAATAGCAAGTACCCAGTTTAAAGAGGGTATTTCTGCAAAGCAAACAAGTTTCTTCACTCCTTTCCATTCGTATACAGCGTTACCAGTTTTATATTTTAAAAGGGGACTTACAGCATTGTCTGTAGACAAATCTTCACCAATATAGTCTGGACTGTTGGCAGATATGAGCAAAACACCTCTTTCGTCAACGACGTAAACATCAGTTGAGGGAAATAATTTTATAGTGCTCGTTGTTTCTTTCGCCAACGCTTTCAAGTCAACAGTGAATATTACTGCTCCAGCAACTTCATTGCTATCAGTTTTATATACAGGATACGTTATTCTAAGATTCAAGTGATTAGCTATTGAAGATTTTGCAACCTTCATTGTATTCCTTCCTGAGGAAAGAGCGCTTTTAACACCTGCATAATCTACAATACTTCCTATTTGTTTAGAATCCGTGGAAGAAATTACTGTGCCTTTTCTATCTGTGAGTGATATATCAGAAATTTCATTAAAATCAGTAGTTAATCGATTGTAAAATTGATTAGAGAGGTTTTGTGCATCTTTAAATTCAGAAGATGCTGCTTCGCTGGATTTTTCTACATTAGCTAAAGTGGCTGTTGTGCGAACATTTGCTAGTTCACTTATGGATTTAGTTATGCTATTGAGATATTTAACGCTTTTTTCAAGTTCGTTTGCTTGCTTTTTTGCCAAATGCATTAATTGTTCGTCTGCCATCTTGACAAGAGAGTTTGACGACATGCTACTCGTAAGAATACCCAAAGCAGAAAAGCCAATAATAATTGGCACCAAAATATAAAGCAACATTTTTCCCAATAAGTTAAACTTCATAAAAGACCTCTCTAGTTGTTTTTAGCTAATTACTATGATCCATCTATTAACGTTAGGCACTTAATTGATTGGAAGCGGATAAAAATTTCGAACACCTTCAAAAAAATTGTAAATATATATTTAAGTAGTTTATATTTAGAGATCCCTGCACAATTACAAATGCGTGGATTGCTTCGTCGCTTTGCTCCTCGCAATGGCTTGGTATTATAACAAAAGTCAATTGCGAGCGAAGCAAAGTAGCCATGTACTTCAACATTTTTTTGGATTATGCTGAGGTCTCATTTAAAGGTTTGTATAGTTGTTTGCTATTTTTAATCTTGTTAAAAAAGTATGTTATGAGTTTTTGGCAAAATAGCCATGCTTGCTTGACTCTTACGTGCGTCTATCGGTAATGTTAAGAAATACTTTATATAAACTTTCAAACTTGTTTAGTTATCTCCTTTTTACATTCATAAAAATTTCTCTTAATCAACACTTGCCACAAAGTGGCGCCTTGTTTATGATATAGCCATGTCAAAAATAATAGCGATTTTTCTTCCCCCTTTGCCGCAATTTAGTGGCGGTATGGTTGTTTTGTTGCAATTGGGAAATCATCTTGCACGTCTTGGACATTCCGTAGAATTTGTCATTTATGAAAGTGAAGCGGGCCATGGCAGTGTGCATCTTTATGGGCGTACTGAGTTACCAGTAAAATGCTGGGATGATGTTCAATTGACAAAAGATCATATTTGGGTAGTGCCTGATGGTTGGACGAATGCCTTGGTTCTAGGTATTCATGCTGGTGCGCGCTGCGTCATGTATATGCAAAATTGGAGCTTTGGTTTGCGCACGTTGCCAGAAAATGTTTTGTGGCAACAATTGCCTGTGGACTTTGTTTATGTATCAGAGCCTGTACGCTATTGCTTGCAAACTATTACCGGTAAAGACGGCCCCATTTTACGCCCCACCATTGATGAAAAGCTTTTCTTCCCAAGCTCTATTAACACTCCTAAAGATTTAAAAGATCCCGTAGAAAGCATTGTGCGCATTGCTTGGATGCCACGTAAAAATAAAATCATGGGTGAGCAAATCAAGGATGCTTTAACACAGCGTATGTCATGGCTTTACCCAGATAAAAAAGTGCAATGGGTAGAAATTCATCGTATCCCCTACGAAGAAGTGGGCGCCATTTTAAATACTTGTCATATTTTCCTAGTAACTGGTTTTCCTGAGGGCTGCCCCTTACCCCCCTTAGAGGCCATGAGTTGCGGTTGTATTCCTGTGGGCTTTAATGGTCTTGGCGGATGGGACTATATGCGCTCCTATAATTTGCCGGGAATATATATGCCTTTTTTGGCAAAATCGTGGTTTCCCTTACACGATGCATTTAGTAAAGATTTTGAAGGCAATGGTTTTTATGTGGAAGATGCCGATGTGCTTGGGGCAAGCCTTGCTCTTGAGAACTTGGTTTTATTACTCTATCAAGGTGGACCACATTTGGAAACATTGCGTAAAAATATTGCAGCCACCGCTGCGGCCTATTCAGAAAAAGAACAAGCTAAACAATTGGAAAAATTTATTTCCTTTGTATCAGGTTAATACGTAAAAATGTCTAAAAAAAAATCTGTATGTGTGCAGTCTTTGGCCCAAGAGCTAGGACTTTGCACAGCCCCTTATTGTTGTGGTGTTGATAGCCACGCTCATTTAGATTCTAAACAATTTGACGAAGATAGAGAAGAAATTCTTGCCAGAGCCACTGCCTGTGGCATAAGCCATATAGGGAATATTTTCTTAAATCCTCAAGAGTTTGAAAAGCGGGCCGCGTATTTTTCTGCGCATCCGCAAGTGTTTTTTATACTTGGAATTCATCCTTGTGAAGCTATGCATGGTACAGAAGAAAATTTTGCCCTTATGGAAACACATTTTAAACGCGAAAAACGTTTGAAGGCCGTGGGAGAAATTGGTCTTGATTTTTATTGGGATGACTGCCCCAAAGATATACAGATGCAGGCTTTTGTGGCCCAATTGCATTTGGCTAAAAAACTTGCTTTACCTGTGGTTATTCATAGTCGCGACGCTACAGATGCCACCATCGCTCTTTTAGAAAAAGAAGCCTTTAAGGACTATCCCGTTCTTTGGCATTGCTTTGGCGGTACAGTGCAAGACGCCAAGCGTATTGTGTATAATGGCTGGCATCTTTCCGTGCCTGGCCCTGTGTCTTATCCTAAAAATAGCGATTTGCGGGAAGCTGTACAGTACATTCCATTAGAGAGGATTTTATTGGAAACTGACGCTCCCTATCTTAGCCCGCAGCAATGGCGCGGTAAACGCAATGAGCCAGCCTATACCGTTGCTACAGTACAAGCCATGGCTGAAGCTAAAAATATGGACGTAAAAGAATTATGGAAGCTGTGCGGAGATAATGCACGACGCTTTTTTAATATCGTATGAGTCTTTAATTATCATAGCCATTAATAAATAAAAGGGGCTTTCTCAGAGCTTTGCCTATAACAGTTTAGGTTCAGTATGTAGAATTTCATGCAGGCGGGCATGGGCTTTTTCTGCGTCCATACCTTGTTTCTGTGCTATGTGACTTAAGTTTTCCACAGCGTCACATGGACGAACATACAAGGGGTCTAGGTCGTGCTGATGATAAGAAGCCTTGCTGGCTAAAAGGCAAAGAGCTAAGGAGCTTGGCTGATCAAGTTGTAGTCTATAGATAGAAGGTTGGTTCTGGCAAAGTTCTTTTATGCTTTGTTCATGACGCAAATAGCCAGAGCCAAGCACAAATAGAGGCGTTTCAGAGGAGCACGTATTGGGTTTTGCGGCGAAAACTTCCCTAGGTGAGCAAAGAAAAGCTTGTTGACACTCTTGCGGAAGCTTTTGAAATTCATAGGTAAAATATTGGCAATGAACAAGGTTTCGTTTGGCATGTGTAAGTACACACAAGATAAGTGGTCTCTCTGGCCAAATGGATTCCACCTGTAAAGCAGCTGTTAAAGCTAAAGCTTGCATATAATCTATACCAGCATTGCTGGCACCTG
>CAZBDD010000048.1:0-8921 GCA_964490475.1 uncultured Desulfovibrionaceae bacterium | reverse complement strand
CAAAGGCATTTTGCACGGGATAGTATTTTTTCTGTGCCCCTGTGCTTGAATTTTCATATTTCTGCCAGTGTACAAACAAGAGCGTGCCTGCTTACCTGAGCCGTTACGCCATAAAAAAAGAGCCTCATGAAAAAGGGCTCGTTGTTCCAATGTATCCACCACTTGTGGATATTTTTCGTCAAAGTTTGGATATAATTTTCGACATTTTGCTAAGATTTCACGTATTTCTTGATACCAATAGGATGTGTGCATATGGCTAATATTATACCTATGTATACGCCGACGAGTGAGCATGGTAGTTAAAAAGTCACAATACCCATAATAGGCCAAGCGATACAATAAGTCTGCATCAGAGCAGAGCATAAAGCGGGGGTCAAAATATATTCTCCCCCCCTCTGAAGTATGAGCTTTTCCCTCTCGAGTATGACACGTTTGAAGAGAAGAAGCACGCAACATGATGGAAGAAAGCGCCATCCATTGCCTTTGTATAAGAGAGGAAAAAACAGCGCCTCTTTCTGGTTTAGTCTTTGTAAATATTCTTCCTAATACTTTAGAGCCACAAAAATTTTCTGTTTCGGTACACAATACATCTACATGCGGCTTTGCTTGCATATGCGCCACTTGTAACGCTAATTTCTCCGGAAGCCATATATCATCGCAATCTAAAAAAGCTATATAGTGCCCTCGAGCTTCCTGTAGGGCTCTGTTTCGTGCCTCACCAAGGGGAATACAATGTGCGTGATGAAAACAACGAATACGCGTATGTCTTGCGGCATAGCTTTGTGCCAAGCGTAGGCTAGCATCCTCACTGGCACTATCAAAGAAGATTATTTCCCAATGTGTGTATACTTGATTCAAGACCGAATCAAAACTTTCAGCCAAAGTAGACGCACTATTATGACAATTCATAATAATGGAAACGAGGGGAGTATCTTCTAAACAGTGGGACAATGGAGCAGATAAAGTCATAGCACAGCCTGTTGAGATTGTATTTTTCAACAGCCTACTAGAATTATTTTCTGTGAGACGCTTTACACATGAATATCAATACCCATAGACCACTTACCTATAGGAGCAAGCATAGTAGCATGGGCGGCACGCTGTGCCTGCACACTATATGCATTAGAAACCTTCTGTGCACTAGCTGTGGCACTACGCTCTATAGTTGCTGTTGAAAAAAGCGTACTCTGCGCATTGACATCATTTAAGGTATGCACAATGTGATTTTGAGGTACAGCACTGGAACTTGGAATAAAGGGCTGAGTTTGTGTATTTTCAAGGTAGGCGGCAAATCCCACATTGCGGGCATATAGTGCCGCAACGCTAGCCATATCTGCTTGATTACCATAAGGAGTGCGTCGCGTTTCTTCGGCTGTGGGGGCAGAGCCTTCATATAAAGCGCGTTCTTGATCTTGCTGTTCCTCTTGAGCTTTTTGGCTTTGAGCTTCGGCTTCCATGCTGGAAGCCGCTGCAGCTACGCTATGGTCTTGAGCAGATGGGCTACTTGGAGCCAAGGCCGCACTGCGCACAGCACGAGCTTTTTCAATGGTAGCTTCAGGGTCACCAGCCACAGGGCTTGTATCAATGGAAACAGAACCGCCCACGGCATATTGTTTTTTATCGGGGCCAGTAGCATAGCTATATTTAGGACCACCGCTTACATGCCCAGCACCGCTAGACATATGCGCTTGCTCATGAGCTCTTACTTCAGCATCACGCTGTTGTAGCTCTCGTACTTTCTGTTGAGCTTCAGGACTAAGAGTCAGCGTATCTTGTTGTTCAAGAGAAAAACCAGCGCCCTGTGTATTTTTACCCTGTTTATTTTTATTATCTTGAGATGATAAATCAAGATTAATGGCAAAACCACTACTTATGGGTGCGCTGTCTATGGAGCTTATATTGGTAGACATGGCTCTCCTCTTACGAGCGAGTAGCAAACGAACATTGCAAGTTCTGCCTTATCGCTCTAAAAATTTCGCACAATATTTATGCGAGAATCTTACTAAAATTCACATTACAATAAATTTAATATAAGACAGCCTTCGTGTTTTGTCCAGTATTTACCAAGACTCGTTATTATAAACCAAGGGTTCTGCACAATTATTTTTCAAACAAATTTTTCAGAACTCTCAAATATATAAAAGATTCTTATTGCCCCTCAAAACGCTTACGCAAAGCTTCTGCTTCAGAGACCTTACGTTCAGCCGCAGCACGCGCAGCTTCTTCTTCTTTTTTCTTGCGTATACGCCCTAAACGCTCTTCTTGTAAGCGTTCTCTTTGCTCTTTTGCTTCTTGTAAAAACTTATCTCGGCGTTTTTCAAAAATAATAGTGGAACGCAACAATGCCAAGCCAAATGCAGCCACCGTCACAATGCCCACCAACACCTTTTGTACTTCCCATTGCTGTGAAGACAAAACATCTCGCAACCAGCCAAGCCCCGCATGATGACCAAACATAACAATGGACGGAATACCTATGAGGCATAGCAACAGCCCCACGGCTTCGATCCAAATAAATGTTTTTAAAAAGGTCATGCCAAATAATGTTCCATCACGCATGGCGCGCAACATTTTAAGGCGTCTGCGTAAAGAACGTAATAAATCTTCAAGGCCTTTCATGGTGTTATGAGCGCGTTGAAAACTTTCTGCCTCTTGAAAATTAGAACTAAAAGCCCAATTTAGAATACCTGCAGCTTCATTAAATTCATTACTGAAATCCCGCAATAATTTGGGAAAAGGAAACCACGCCGCTTCATCACGGATTTTTTGCAGCTCAACTAAATAAAATTTATAGCGTTCTTGTACCACTTCTATTTGATGCTGAATAAATTCTTCAATTTCTTTATCCAACATGGGTCTACGCTGTATAACCTCTAAGAAAGCCACATAGTTCTTAATTTCACCTAAAGTTTGCAAATCATCCAAACGCACCTTTAAAAGCCCATGGTTGGGATGATGCGGTGGAAACCACGCCCGAATCTTTTCAGAAAGGGTGGATAACTTCATTATTTCCGCTTCGGCACGCAATTGGGTTTCGCGCCATAAGGGTTGTAAATTTGTTAAAATAGCCGATTGTCCGCGCCCAAGTTCCGGATCAATAAGAAATTTATTAAAAAAAGTAGGATCGTCTTGCACCAATTTATTAATATTTATTAATTCCTGTTCAACAAAGCCTAGTTTTACCTTGCAAACAACTTTACGATATATCAATTCTTTCCACTGCGGCACCACACGCAATACCTGATTGTACTGATTAATGGCATCCATGGCTTGCCCTTGCACCTCAGAAGTACGCGCTTGTAAATACTCATTCCATGCTTGCAAAGATGGCATGGCTGTTAATGTAGCAGCCTCTTTGAAGGCCGCATGGGCTTTTTTAAGATCATTAACATATACATACATGAAGCCCAAAAGATTACGCAAGCGCATGTCACGCACATTACGATTAATATGCTCTTGCATGCCCTTAATCAGCGTGGCTACCTCAGCCACACCCTCAGCTTTGCGGAATTTATCAAAAAAATCCCAACAAGGATGATCGTCCTTGGTAAGAGTTTCTTCTTCGCGTAATTTGCCAAGGTCTTTGCCTCGTGTAAGCCACATATAAGGCATAGAACGAATTTGCGAAAAGAAATTGATATCAAAAATAGACTTTAATAATAACGCCGAATCGTCTTCTTCCTCTAAAATATCTACATACCCTTTCAAACCTTCTTGCGAGACTCTTCTTTCAATATCACGAAAAGATTCATTAATGCTATCAAGCCCTAACTCTGCAGTAACATCCGTAGATTCTATATCTAAAAAAGGTAGTGCTATAGTTGGGCATTCGTTAGTTTTATGGGTATTTATACCGCAAAAAAAGCAGCAATCTTCTTCACCAGAAGTCAGTTGTGCAGGCATAAGCACGGGTATGGCAGGAGTTACCGCGGCACTTTCCCCCAATGCAGCTGTGCACCAAGCATCCATACTATTTAAATTATCCGAAAAGCGAATATCATTCACCACAAAAGCACTGCCGAGCAAATAGGCTGTACGATAGCTCATATAGGGAATATCAGGACTTAATTTATCCCATTGCAAGGATATTTTTTTATACAGCTCTGCGTTAAAATTTAACCCCTTACGGTCAATAACTACTGTTAAAAAGGGCCAAGAATGCTCTGGGTCTTGCAGTTTTGTATCGTTTACAAGTACAAATTGCTCATTGAGCCATGTGCGTAAAATCTGTAGGTTTTCCACACTAACCATAATGTAGTCATTTTGTACTAAGAACTTTAATTTATTATGCTTAAGAATATCCACAATGCTGTTTTGCATATACGGCCATGCCTTCTGATAGGCAGAATCCAAAGGATTGCCCAAAGGACGCATAACAGCATACCACCCTTGCGACGAAGTATAAGGCAAGCGCGAATCAGCCTCAATGGAACGCCAATCTAAAGGCAAAATACCTTGCACAGCATCTACGTGGGTAAAGGTAATACCCGGAAAAAGTGTATCTTTATCTAGCACACGCGGATGTATATAAATATCAAAAGACTTATGTGAATATACGTCTTGTTGAGCCACAGACGTTTCCACATCAAGAAAAGTTTCACCATGAGTGCCAAAAGACAAACGCCCCTGCACCACTTGCACTGTTGCATTTAAAGAATTAAATTGAGCCCATACCGAAAGGCGTGCCAAGGCAAGAAAAACATCTCTATTAAAGAAAAACCATGCAGCTTGCTCATGATCTGAAATGACGAACATGCCACCATAGTTTTGCAAGGTATGAGAAATGACAGGGTCCAATTCGCTTTGCCAGCAAAACCACAAAACATAGCCTTGCGCTGACATGCGACTTTCGATAATCTTGGGAATCTTAGACAAAAGATTACTAAAAACTGCCATTGTATTACCTCATTAAAAAAGGAGCTTATATGGACATTAATAAAGCCATTGCCGAATTAAAACAACGACCCGGATTTACAGACAATGTAGGCATGATGCTTGTGCATAATGGTGTTGCACGCGGCATCTCGCGCACCGATGGAAAAAGCGTTGCTTCCATTACCGTAAAGCAAGACCAAGAAAAAATTCGCCAAATCTGCCAAGAGATGGAAAAAAATCCCGGTATTTTTGCCATTGTTTGGGAAGCCCTTGAAGGTCAATTCAAACCCGGCGATGACATACTTTTTCTTATAGTTGCCGGTGACATTCGCGAAAATGTAAAAGACACCTTTGCCCAACTACTAGATCGCATTAAAAGTGAAGGTGTTGCCAAACAAGAGCATTACACAACCTAGCACCGCCGTCACAACATTTGTCTAATAAAAAACACACTATCCAAGGGGATTTTCCCCTTGGATGGCGACCTGTTAAACATCTATTTTTTCAACTATATAAAAAGCGCCTTACAAAATCAAAAGCTATTCATATGCAAAGTATAAATACTGCAGAAATATTTTTTTATCCTTAACAAAACACAAGGCACCTTTTCAACAATATTTTCCGTCACTATTTTGGCGTTTCTTCTACACCTAAAAGAGCTATTGCAAAATCCTTTCCATTGAAAGGACGCAAGTCCTCCAATTTTTCACCAAGCCCCACATAGGTAATGGGGATAGCAAATTGCATGGCCACAGAAATGGCTACGCCGCCCTTGGCAGTGCCGTCAAGCTTACTTAAAATAATCTCATCTACGCCGCTTGTTTCACTAAACATTTTTGTTTGCGAAAGGGCATTTTGCCCCGTGGTAGCGTCTATAACCAAGATACAACGATGGGGAGCTCCCTCATGTTTTTTCCCAATGACCTGACGGATTTTTTTCAATTCTTCCATGAGGTTTACCTTGGTTTGTAAACGCCCTGCTGTGTCTATATAAATCACATCATAGCCTTGACGCAACGCTATATCCATGGCTTCAAAAGCCACAGCCGCCGGATCTGCCCCGGCCTCTTTGCGGTGAAAATCTGCGCCCACTCGCTCTGCCCAAACTCCCAATTGTTCTGTGGCGGCGGCTCTAAAAGTATCTGCAGCGGCAATAAGCACTTTTTTACCTTGCATGCGATCACGGTGAGCCAATTTAGCAATGGTGGTGGTTTTACCTACACCATTAACCCCCACCATCATAATAACTTCAGGAGGGTTAAAGGAAGAAATACGCTTAGGCATTTGGAAAATTTTTTCCACCTCTTCTTGTAAAAGAGCCCGTAATTCTTCAGGTTGCGAAAGACCTTGTTTGCGTACACCATCTTTAAGCCTTTCGATAAGTTGCATGCTTGAATCAAAGCCTACATCGGCCATGATAAAAAGCTCTTCCATTTCTTCCCAAAAAGCAGCATCTAGCGCACCATGCGAAGCAAAAAGCGCGTCCAATTTGCGTGTAAATTGCTCACGTGTGCGCGCAAGCCCATCACTAAGCTTTACAAAAAGACGATTACGTTCGTCTTCCTCATCTTCTAAGTCTAAGGCAAGAGCTAAACGATATTGTAATTCAGAACGAAACTCTTCTACATACTCATATTCCATACGGCTAAGCCAGCCGGAAAAATCATCTATAAAAGCTGTTGCTTCTTCTGCTTTGGCATTGAGCGATTGTAAAAGATACTGCAAACGTTGCCAAAGTAAGGGCGATACCGTATCCATACCTTCCAAAATCACACCTAACCATGCCGACAAGCGCGGTTCCACACCACGTAGGGCCAAGGAAAGAGCCCATTGATCTTCAGCAGATAAACCATCTATGGCAAATACTGAAGCCTCTGCGCTAGTAGTAGAGGCAGTAGCGGTGGAAGATTCAGGTGTAGTCGCTGAAACAACAGGGGCAGCCTCAGGAACAGGGTCAGTAATTGTATTCTCAGAAGCCGCAATATAAGAGTCCATACCTTCAAATGTATGAACTTGACTTTGCACAGGGGCAACGGGATTTTCTAAATGATTGAAAGCCTCGGAAGCTTGAGGGATGCTCTCTTGCTCTAAACTTGGCTCTGCAAGGGAGGAAGGAGCTTGTAGAGGTTCCGTAATTTCTTCTTGCTCCAAAGGCGCAGTAGTTTCCAAGGAATGAGCTGTTACTTCTTGTGGTATGGTATTTTCTTCCACACCTTCTAGCTGTTCAGCCTTTTCCTCAGTTTCTTGAATTATATCTGGCGTGTGCTCTTGCACACTACTTTCTTTACTATCTGTTTTAGCCCCCTCTTCTTCTGGAGGATTAGGCAGTTTTTCTTTTTCAGTGGGCTCATTACCCAAAAACTTCTTTATAGCTGAAAAAAATCCCATATATATTCCCCTTCACAAACATAAAATATCACAGAAAGCATGCAATACAAGCACAAAGATTCCATAAGCAATAGCTATTTCTCTTCTATACCATGACCGAGGAACACTAGCAATATAGCAAAAAGGGACTTTTTTGCTTAGCAAAAACATCGCCATAAAAATACGAATTATTGTGTTATATCAAGGAAGATGAACGTACTGTAAGGGAATACGCCTAGGCGCATATATCTTGACTCTCCTAGCAGAGTGCGCTACTTGAGCCTTGCAATATAAAAAAACTTCCCCAAACATCATAATAGGTTCTCTTTATGCGTAAAATCCACATGACACAAGTTGCTTTTTTTCTTTTCTTTATAGGACTTTGCTTTTCTCCGCCCTTTACTCAGAAATTTTTCCTTGTCGGACTTAGTTTAAGCATTTTCTTTTTACTTCTAGCTATAAGTATCTCACAAAATATAGTGAAATATGCATGTATTATACTTTTTTCACTCTGCTTGCCTCTAGCACTTTTTGAGGGCTATTCTTCCATACTTATGCATATTTACACAGGCAGCCATCGGCATACTGTTGTTAGTGAAATAAATGGCAAAACCCTTTCTACAAAACATGCTGATGTAGGCTATGTGCCCCTAGCCAATAATACTGTTACGGTAACAGCAGTGCAAGAAGAAACATTGTTGTATAAAGCCACCTACACCACTGACGGTGACGGACGGCGTATTACCCCTCAAAATCCTCAAGCTAAGACAGCCGTTTTGCTTTTTGGTTGTTCTTTTACCTTCGGAGAGGGGCTCAATGATAGGCAAGCCATGGCTTGGAAATTAGGAGAACTTTTAGGCGAAAATTACCAAGTTTTCAACTTTGGTTATTCAGGTTATGGGCCTCATAATGCCTTGGCCATCATCGAGCATACCTTACCGGATTTACAAAAATTTGAGCGAATCCTTACTTATTTCATTGTTATTCCAGATCATATTATACGTGTGGCTGGCCTTACCAGTGGCGATGGCCCCAGATACGAATTAGAAAAAGGTACCCTTGTACGCCGCGGAACTTTTGCCTCTCTTCCACCTCTTCCTTGGGAAAAAGATGGCTGGAAGTGGCTACAGCAAAGCGCTCTCTTTACCTTTTATAGAAAGCCCATTACAGAGAAATTTTTGCCCTATAATACCGATGCCAAGCGCAAGGAGCTTTTACGAGCCATTCTCACCACGGGAGCAGATAAATTGCATAGTCTTTATGCTCAAAACAGTTCTTCAGTGCTTATTTGGCCTGTGGGGAACTCCTCCCTTGCTACAGATCTTGCCCCTTTAGCTCCCCATATGCCCATTATTACCATGAGAGCGTGGTTACCAAAATATAATGAAAACAGTGCCATCTACACCATTCCCATTGATAACCACCCCAATGCTTTAGCTAATGAACTCATAGCTGAGAACTTAGCAAAACTTGTACATGAGCAAGAGAAAAAGTAAAATAAGACCTCTGCATAATCCCAAAAAATGTTAAAATACATGGATTGCTTCGCTTCGCTCGCAATATCTTTTGTTGTAATATCAAGTCATTGCGAGGAGCGCAGCGACGTGGCAATCCATGATTCTTTAATTATGCAGAGGTCTTAAAATAGTAATATGTTTTGAACATATTAATTCGCAAGA
>CAZBDD010000047.1:4205-8930 GCA_964490475.1 uncultured Desulfovibrionaceae bacterium | reverse complement strand
CTTTACACATTAAAGAGGAAGTGCATGACATCCCCATCTTTCACCACATATTCTTTACCTTCTGTGCGTAAAACACCAGCAGTGCGACATGCAGATTCATTTTTATATTGTACAAAATCTTCATAGCCGATAACTTCGGCGCGAATGAAGCCACGCTCAAAGTCTGTGTGAATAACTCCGGCAGCTTGTGGTGCCTTCCAGCCTTGTTTGATGGTCCATGCGCGTACTTCTTTTTCACCTACAGTAAAGTAAGAGCAGAGTTCTAAGGTGGCATAGCCTGTACGAATAATGGTTTCAAGGCCGCTGGATTCTATGCCAAAAGAAGTAAGCATATCCGCTTGTTCTTCGTCAGAAAGCCCCTGAAGTTCTTCTTCAATTTTCGCACAAATTAAAGCAAAGCCTGCGCCACGTTCCGTAGCAAGGTTACGCACAGCTTCTACATATGCATTGCCTTCTACAGCGTGTTCTTCATCAACATTGGCGCAGTAAATTGTTTTTTTAGCTGTTATAAGACCCATTTCACGCCAATGTGTGGCAAAAAGATCTCCATCAGGCTGGGTAAAAGTAATGGCAGGCTTTCCTGCATTGAGGTGGTCTACAAGTAGAGCTATTTGTGTGGCCACAGTTTGTGCTGTTTTGTCGCCGCGAATTTTGCGCACCCTTTCCAAGCGTTTTTCAGCAGATTGTATATCTGAAAGCAGTAATTCCGTTTCAATGGTGTCAATGTCACGAAGAGGGTTAACGGTGCCATCTACATGGGTGATGTTTTCATCTTCAAAGCAACGCACTACATGCACAATGGCAGCACATTCACGAATATTAGCAAGAAATTGATTGCCAAGGCCTTCTCCCTTACTGGCACCACGAACAAGGCCAGCAATATCAATAAAGTCTACATTGGCATGAAGAGTTTTTTGTGGATTAGCTAATTCTGTAAGCACAGTGAGGCGCTTGTCAGGCACAGCTACCGTGGCTTTATTGGGTTCGATGGTACAAAAAGGATAATTGGCTGCTTGTGCATTTTGTGCCTTGGTTAAGGCATTAAATAGAGTAGATTTTCCTACGTTGGGCAAGCCAACAATTCCTATACTTAAAGACATAGAGTGCTCCAAAAATTATTTTTCAAAGAAGACTGCTTGTAAGCGGCAATGGCTTTTTTGGCAAGTGTTCTCTTGCCAGTCTAAATGCTGCGCTTATGCTGTATGCATTCTGCTACAATGCTTACGGCAATTTCTTCTGGTGTTTCGGCATGAATATTTAAGCCAATAGGGCAATGAACGGTGTCTAATTGTTCTTTTGTTATGCCTTCTGCCATAAGCGCGTTATATACCTCTTGGCGCTTGCGCTTGCTGCCAATCATGCCAATATAAGAAGCTTTGCTTTGCAATGCTTGTTCTAAAGCTGTTTTATCATGCACATGGCCGCGAGTAACAATAATGAGGCATGTGTTTTTCGTGGGGGGGCAATGCGCAAAGCAATTTTCAAATTCCGGCACAGTGAAGGTAGCTTCTGCCCAAGGAAAACGTTCTTTTTGTGAAAATTCTTCTCTATCATCAAGAATTGTCACTTGAAAACCACTTAAAGATGCCACTTGCGCTGTAGGGCGAGAAATATGACCACCGCCTAGAATTATCATTTTCCAAGGTGCTATATATTTTTCAATAACAAAATATTCTTGTGTATCTGGATTTTGCCACAATTTACTTTCTTCGCCATGGGGAAGTTTTTGCAAAAGTGCCTCTTTTTCGTCGAGCGTAAGGGAAGGAGAGTTCGCTTCCCAAGGGCCATTTTGCCATTGCCCTTGCACAGATAATGAACGGCTTACCCGACCTTGTTGAGAAATATGTTGCACAACAAAAACTTGCTCTTCATCTATATTTTCTAAAAGAGCGCTGTAAAAGGCGGCATCATCGGCTCCCTGAATGGGGCAGAGTAAAACATCTAATGCGCCGCCGCAAATCATTTCGCTTTGGGCCGCCATATGGCCTGTGAGGGTAAAGTTTTTTATTTGCGATTGTTGAGAAGCTAATACCTCTTTGCAGGCCTCTATGCATAAACCCTCAGCCAAACCACCGCCAATGGTGCCGCAAAGCAAGCCTTGTTCTGTAACCAACATTTTTGAACCACCGCCGCGAGGGGTAGAGCCTTGATGCTGTACTACGCTAACCAGCACCATGGGAATATTTTGCATAGCTGCATTACAAAGTTGCTTGAGCAGATCTTTCATAAAAGTTTCCTTTATTACAATGTTCTATAGTTATTTGTGTGCCATTTCTTTTTATGCGCCCTTGCAATGAAGAAAGACGCCTGAGGGGACTACCACAAGGGCATGGGCCAGAAAGCAGTGTGGCTACATCACCGGTGCGGTAGCGAATAAGAGGCATGGCTTTGCGTCCCAAGGTGGTGATAACCACTTCGCCTTCTTCTCCTTCTTTACAGGGCATGAAGGGGGGATGCAATGAAATTATTTCCACAAAAATATCTAATTCTCGTATATGGTAGCCATTTTTTGCCGGGCATTGCACACCAATGCTATAACCGGCTTCTGTAATTCCATAGTGATCAAGGTGTAAAAGCCCCCATTGCTGGAAAGCATTTATTAACGCATCGGGCACATGTTCGCCACTGCTTAAGACAGCACGTAAGGCTAAAGGCTTTGGTAAGTCAAATAGATCTATATTTTTTATTATTTCTATCAAATTTGCAAGCTGACTGGGAGCACCCACAATGGCGTGCGGATTATATTGCTTTAGTTCTGCGGCAAGTGTTTGTGGCGTAACTGCGGGATTACCGTCAAAAACAGTGATGTTTTTGACAGATAAAGCTTTACGTAAGAGCGCAGTGACTCCTTGTGGTAAGTGAGCCCCCGGCCATAGGGCTAGTAGGCGTTGTTGCGGTTGAATAAGCTGGCTCATACCCACGCAAAAAAAATCTTCGGTGGCGCCAAGGTCTTCTTCACTAAAAGCAAGACGTTTAGGTGTGTTGGTAGTGCCAGATGTTTGTAAAGAAACTATGCGTTCAATATCTCCTAAAGAAATACAAATAAATTGCTCCCATTGCTGTAAGTCTTGCCCCGTGGTAAAGGGCAAAGTGTGTATATGCTGTGGCTGTAAGTCTTGAACATTTATATGTGATAAAGCTTGCTTGTAAAAGCGTGCATATTGCTTTGCATAGCGTATCGTTTCACAAAAACGATGCCATTGTGTAGTGTACAAGGCTTGAGAAAAATTGGTATGCTGGGGAAGTTTTTCTTTAAGCCAAGAGTCTAAAATACAAGGGCTCAGTGTGTTATTACGCATGGTATTTTCCTCGATGTAAGGCAAAGCCTGTGCTGGATGTAAGATTAAATGCACAAAAAGGCTTAAGGTCTGGGTAGGTATTTCGCAGGCCATGTAAAATATGAATATGACAGCGGCGCAAACGTGCTAAATCCACGGAATACGCATCTTGAAAAGCCATACCAGAAATGGTAAAGCGTTGCTCTAATGATGTTTTTTCTAAGAAGCGATCAAAGTCATCAGGAACATTTGTGGTATGTTTTGTTGATGGTGTTTGCGGTGTGGCGCTCCAATGCCGTGCCACAAAATCGCAAGCGACCTTTGCCGGAGAAAGCTTCGAGCTTTGAAGATCTTTGTGCTCTATAGCCAAGGGAGCAGGGGAACAACACCCCCCTTGCGCTTCGTGTATAGCTTTAAGTTCGTGTTTTTCGTTGCGTGTATAGACGGCACTAAAGGAACATAGGGCGTGTTCAGATTGCGGAGGGTGAAATTGTTCAGTCTTAAGCATGCCATGACTTTGTATTTCGAACATATGTAAAATTTCAGGAATGGTTAAGCGCGGTGCCTTGTTTTGCTGCCACGGATATCGCCCAAAGGAGGCCACAGGTTGTACATGCACACCACGTACAATAGGACCACTTTGCAATGCCTTGGTAACAATGGCACCAAGATGAGTGTCGTTAATGCCCCTTACAAGCGTTGTAACTAAAAGCACGGGTAATTGTGCCTCAATACAATGTTGTAAAGCTCTTTCCTTTACGCGCGCATACGCACCGCCACGTAATGCGGTATAGACAGTATCGCTAGCAGGGCCTGCGGCATCCCATTGTAAGTAAACAAGGTTCAAGCCGCATTCTTTAAGTTCTTTTGCATAATGGGCTCCCGTATTTTTTTGCCCTAGGCGCAGACCATTGCTATTTATTTGTACAAAATTAAAGCCGCTGTTTCGAACTTTTTGTATAATTTGGGGTAAATCTTCACGTAAGGTGGGCTCACCACCGGAAAGTTGGATATTCACTTGACCGGCATGCTTTTTAAGGGCTTGTAAACGTGTCTCAATGTGCTCTAAAGAGGGGTCTTGTTGTATTTCTGGATTTTGATTGGCAGATGCATAGCAAATAGGACATTGCATAGTGCATGCTTGAGTTATTTCTAAGAGGACGCAACAGCTTTGTTGTTGATGCTCAGTGCAAAGCCCACAATTTTGTGGACAGCCTTGACCGTATATAGGTGTAAAATCAGGATTTTTCTCTGCCCTAAATGAAGAATTTCCCTTTTGAAGCCACTCTTCCCATGAGGGAGTGTGTGGCATGTGCTTCCATGCTGGTACAGAAAAAAAACCATGTTGAGGGCATGTTTTTTCAAAATATATGTCATTGTCTTTTTTCACATAGTAGGCATCGAGAGTACGAAAACATACGGGACAAAGGCTTTGCGTTTTTTGCAC